>NZ_JBHWDU010000047.1:0-62648 GCF_042734825.1 Kitasatospora sp. NPDC059648
TGCATCGACCTGGCCACCCGCGAGGTGGTCGGCTACGCGATGGCCGACCACCACCGCGCCGAACTGCCGGTGGCCGCGCTGCGGATGGCCGCCGGTCGAGGCGGTCTGGAGCGCGGCTGTGTCTTTCATACGGACCGCGGTAGCGAATATGCGTCGAGTGAATTCCGCACCGAGATAGGCAAGTTGGACATGCGGCAGTCGATGGGGAGGGTGGGCTCCTGCAACGATAACGCCGCTGCCGAGAGCTTCTTCGCCGTACTGAAGGAGGAGATCGGCACCCGGCTCTGGCCCGACCGTGCCACCGCCCGGGCGGAGGTCTTCTCTTTCATCGAGACCTTCTACAACCGCAGGCGCCTACGCGAACACCCCGAGTGGGGCTACCTCACGCCACTCGAGACCCGCCAGCGGCACCGGCAAGGTCACACCCTCGCAGCGTAGACGGAGAGTGTCCAACCGCAGGGTGGAACTTCATCGGCGCCGACGACTATTCGGCGGACTACTTAACGAGTACCATGCCGCGCCGATCTCGCCCTCTCTCCCACCGCGAGAAACGTCCAGATCAGCGGAGTGATCGGATTTTTGACACCCTTCAAGGGATCGTGTCGTTGAGGAATGCCTCTCGGACCGTGCACACCACGAGTACTTCTTGAGGGTTGTGGAGTGGGCGCGGCTCATCGGATCTACGCCGACCGAGTCTGCCGGCCCGGGAAGTCCACCTTCAGGCCGAGCTGTTCGAGGGCGTTGAGTACCTCGATGAGGCCCGCCCGGTCGTCCTCGCCACGGCGCATGGTGGCGAGGACGGTCGCGGCGGCGCCGGACTCCTCGACACTCTGCCACAAGGCCGGGGCGAGCACCGGGTGAGCGCTGATCTCGACCAGCACGTCATGGTCCGACAGCAGCTTGGCGGTCGCGTCGGCCAGGAGGACGGGCTGGCGCAGGTTCCGGGCGAAGTACCCCGCGGTGGCCTGCCGCCAGTCGAGCGCTTGCCCCGTCACCGAGGAAATCATCGGGATGCGGCCGGGCTGCGGGGTGAGTTCACCGATGGCCTGTTCGAGGTCCGCCAGGATCGGATCGATCGCCGGGCTGTGGGCCGGCAGGTCCACCCGAACCATCGCACAGAGCACGTCCGCGGCCTGGAGCTCGGCGACGATGGCCTCCAATTCGGACCGGTCACCGGCCAGCACGGTGGTCCGCGGCCCGTTCCGCGCGGCGACGGACACGCTCCCCCCGAGGCCGCGCAGGTGTTCCGAGAGGTCGGCGGCCGAGAGCTCCACCACGGCCATGCCGCAGTTCGGGCCGGCCACCCGACGTTGCTGATCGCTGTAGTGGTGGACGAGCCGGACCGCGTCCGGCAGGTCGAGGATGCCCGCGATGACGGCGGCGGCGATCTCGCCGACGCTGTGGCCCGTGACGGCGCCAGGTCGGACGCCCGCCTCCTCCAGCCAGCGGGCGATGCCCACTTGGATGGCGAAGACGATGGGTTGCATGACGCCGACGTCACCCGTCCTGGCTTCGGGTTCGTCGAGGAAGAGCTCGTGGACGAGGGACCAGCCGGTGTGCCGGGCCAGCTCGCTGTCGCACTCCTCCAGGGCCGAGCGGAAGGCGGGTTCGGTGCGGAACAGCGTCCGCCCCATGCCGACCCACTGCTGGCCGTAGGGGGAGCAGACGAAGGCGATCCGGGGGCCGCCCGCGGCGGCGGGCTCCGGTCCGGCGGAAGGGCTGCTGGTCAGCACGTGGACGGGTGCCCGTCCGAGTTCGCTCAGCCGCAGACCCGGAGCGGCGGCCACGGCGTCGAGCAGCTCGGTGAACTCCCGGACCAGCCGTTCGGCCTCCGCGGGGACGAACAGGTCGAGGGCGTAGGTGAGGCTGCCGTCGATGCCGTCCGGTGCCCGGTGGTCGGTGAAGCCCTCGAACAGCTCGAAGCGGAGGTCGAAGCGGGTGATCCGCTCCGCCACCGGTTCGGACCGGACCTCCAGGCCGGGGAGGCGCAGTTCGGCGCTCGCGTTGTTCTGGAACGCGAGCATCACCTGGATGAGCGGGTGCCACGCGGGGGAGCGCGGCGGGTTGAGGGCCTGGACCACGTGGTCGAACGGCACCTCCTGGTGGGCGAAGGCTGCCAGGTCCGTGCTGCGCACCCGGACCAGCAGCTCCCGGAAGGTCGGGTCGCTGTCGGTCCTGGTGCGCAGCACCAGCGTGTTGACGAAGAATCCGATCAGGTCGTCGAGGTCCTCGTCGGTGCGCCCGGCGGTGGGAATGCCGATGGCGATGTCGGTGCCGGCTCCGCGCCTGGTGAGCAGGGCCGCGAGGGCGGCCTGCACGACCATGAAGACGCTGGTGCCGGTCTCCCGCGCCAGCTGGTGCAGTGCCCGGTGGGTCGCCGGCGTGACGTGGAAGGGGACTCGACCGCCCCGGTGTGAGGGGGTGTCCGGGCGCGGGGCCGCCACGTCGATTCGCAGGCGGTCCGGCATTCCCGCCAACACCCCTCGCCAGAAGGAGAGCTGACGGTTAGATAGGCTGTTCGGATCCTCCGGGTCGCCCAGCAGCTCGTCCTGCCAGAGCGTGTAGTCGACGTACTGGGCCGGGAGTTCGGGCCGGTCCGGTTCCTGCCCGAGGCGGCGTGCGGCGTACGCGAGCGCGAGATCACGGTTCAGGGGGAGCAGTGACCAGCCGTCGCAGGCTATGTGATGGACGGTCAGCAGCAGGACGTGTTCGTCCGCGGCCAGCCGGAACAGCTGGGCCCGCAATGGCGTCTCGGCGGTGAGGTCGAAGGCGTAACCGGCTGCGGCGCTCAGCGCCTCGGGCAGGCCGGCCTCGGTGACGTCGTCGACCGGCAGCTCGACCGGAGCCTCGTCCGGGTCCAGGACGATCTGCTGGGGCCGGCCGTCCCAGTCGGGGTAGGCGGTGCGCAGGCTCTCGTGCCGGGTGACCAGGTCGTGGAGGGCGAGCCGCAGGGCGGGCAGGTCGAGGTCACCGCGCAGCCGGTAGGCCATCGGCATGTTGTAGTGCCCGGCCGTGCCGTGCAGGCGGTTCAGGAACCAGAGGCGACGCTGGGTTTGCGAGAGCGGGATCTCTTCGGGACGGTCCAGGTGGCGCAGTGGTGGGCGTCGACAGTCGGAGCCCTGTTCCAGGTGCTCGGCGAGCTGGGAGACGGTCGGGGCCTCGAAGACCGTCCGGACCGGGACCTCCACGTCCAGGGCGGCCCGGATGCGCCCGGTGAGCCGGGTGGCCAGCAGGGAGTGGCCGCCCAGCTCGAAGAAGGAGTCGTCGATGGTGACCCGGTCGAGCCCGAGCACCTGGGCGAACACCGCGCAGAGGATCTCCTCCTGTTGGCCCCGCGGGGCGCGGCCCTTCTTCGCGCTCATGGTCGGCTCCCGCTGACGGCGGTGCGGACCTGGGTGGGCCACGCTGCGGTGTCGAGGCCGTACTGGCAGAGGAAGGCGTAGACGAGCCGCTCCAGGCCGAAGCCGACGCAGCCGCTCCGGGTCGGGCCGTCCGTGCCGTGGTCGATGCCGAAGACCTTGCCGAAGAGGTCGTCGTGGAAGTTGAAGGAGCCGACGGCGATCGTCCGCCCGGGCGCGACGTGGAGCCGCAGCTCGTACTTGAGCTCCATCAGCCGCTGGGACCAGATCCGCTCGGAGGTGTCCGTGCCGCAGAAGAACGGGTCGTTGCCCACCTCGCAGAAGCCGCTCAGGCCGAGCTCCTCGACGAAGGCGAAGACCTTCCGCATGAAGCGTTCCCGGGAGTCCAGCACGTCCTCCCGGGAGCCCATGAAGACCATCTCCCGGATGGTGAAGTCCCAGAGCCGCTCCAGGCTGGTGGCGTACGCCGCCTCGAAGCGGAACGACTTGCCGCGCGAGGTGACCACGTGGAGCCGGCCCGCCTCCAGCGTGCGATTGCTGTACTGGTTGAAGGTGTGGTAGCACATCGTGGGCGGCAGGCAGTAGTCCACGTTGCCGCAGGAGTCCAGCACCGTGGAGTCGATGCCGGTGACGGCCTGTTGCTTCTGGAAGGTGCGGTAGACGTCCAGGTCGTTGCGCAGCCGGGTGACGAACATCAGGTGCTGCGGGAAGGACTTGAAGTAGCCCGCCGTCTCCAGTGCCTTCGTCCTGATCAGGGTCGGGTACTGGTACTCCCGGACCTCGTGGTCCTCGGCCAGCAGGTCGCAGACGGCCCGGTCGAAGTAGGTGAAGAGGGAGAGCAGTGGCTCGGCGAGGGCGACCTGGCCCTCGCCGACCTCGGTCACCGCGCCGGTCCTGGCGAGGAGTTCGAAGAGGTCCTGGTGCGGGGTGCGCTGATGCGGCGAGGTCCAGACGGCCTTGGCCGGCGTCACCCACTGCTTCCGGACGTCGTTGTCCACCATGGAGTTGACCTTCTCGGTCAGGGCGTCGTGCGGGAGCGGCTGCTCGGAGCGCAGTGTCACGGAGCGCACCTCTCCGCCGTCCGCGGTCACCTCGAAGCCGGTGATCTCGGGCGACACGAAGAAGAGTCGGCGCTCGATCTCGGCGGTCAGTGCCTCGGGGATCGGGCTGTGCAGGTCGATCCGGGTGAGGACCTCGTTGGGGTGCGTCATGGTGGTTCTTTCCTCGCCGATGGGAGAACGGTCGAACGTGCCGGCGCGCGGCGGCGTGGCCGCCGCACGCCCGCAGGTGGGACTAGGCCGCGGTCGCCGTCCGCGACGTGATCAGGCGGACGAGGCCGTCGACCGTGCGGAAGTTGTCGAAGTCCATGTCCGCCGGGCCGAGGGTCAGGGCGAACTCCTTCTCCACGAAGAGCGCGAGCTGCATCGCGAAGAGGGAGTTGACGTAGCCGAGGGCGAAGAAGTCGTCATTGTCGGCAAGCGGCTGGCCCGCCAGCTGCGGGGCGAGGAACTCACGGACCCGGGCGCGCGCGTCGTCGTTCGTCATGTCAGTTTGCTCCTTGGGTGGTTCGGGGGTCAGTAGGTGTAGAAGCCCTGGCCGGTCTTGCGGCCCAGGAGTCGTGCGTCGACCATCTTCTGGAGCAGCGGAGCCGGGCGGTACTTGCTGTCCTTGTAGCTCTCGTACATGACCGTGATCGAGTTCAGGATCGTGTCGAGGCCGATCAGGTCGCCGGTCTCCAGGGGCCCCATCTTGTGGCCGAAGCAGCCGCGGAACATCTTGTCGACGTCCTCGGCCGAGGCGATCTGGTCCTGGACGCAGAAGATGGCCTCGTTGATGGTCACCATGAGGACCCGGTTGGTGATGAAGCCGGGGGCGTCCTGGACGACGATGCCCTCCTTGCCCATCTCCGACAGCAGGCCGAGCGCGGTGTTCAGCGTCTCCTCGCTGGTGAAGTGGCCGCTGACCACCTCGACGGTGTCCATCATCGGGACGGGGTTCATGAAGTGCAGTCCGAGGATCTCGGCCGGGCGCCCGGTGACCGAGCCCACCCGGGTGATCGGCACGGCCGAGGTGTTCACGCCGAAGATCACGCCGGGGCGGCAGATGGCGTCGATCTGCTCGTAGACCGCGCGCTTGACGTCCCAGTTCTCGGTGACGTTCTCGACCACGAAGTCGGCGTCGGCCAGCGCGGTGAGCTCGGTGCCGGTGGTGATCCGGGCGAGGACGGTCTTGGCGTCCTGCTTCAGCGGCTTGCCGAGCAGCATCGGCTGGACCAGCAAGTCGCGGCCGATCTGGGCCACCGCGCTGTCGAGTTGGGCCTGCGAGATGTCCACGAGGATCACCTCGAACCCGGACTCCGCGAAGGACTGGGCGACGCCACGGCCGATCGTGCCAGCGCCGATCACGCCTACGGTTCGGATACTCATGGGGGTTCCACCTTTGTGGGATAGAAGGGGGGTGCCTGGTCAGCCTTGAGCGTCCCTGGTGTCCAGGTGATCGGCGAGATCCGCGATCGTGACGTAGCGGAACAGGTCGACCATGGAGACCCGGATGTCCATGATCTTCTGGATGCTCTGGGCGATCCGGAGTGCGGCCAGCGAGTCCACCCCGAGCGCGAACGAGGTGTCATGCACGTTGAGTTCGGTCAGGCCCAGCTCACGGGCCCAGATCCGGGCGAGCACGCGCTCGGTGGCGCTGAACTCGCCGCTCTCCTTGCCGAAGAGCTTCGGCTCGCCGTCGGACGGCGTGTCATCCGACGTCGCGGCGGATCCGTTGGCGCTGCTGCGGGCGGCGGCGATGGCCTGTTGGATCGGGGCGGCCAGCACCAGCGGTGCGCGGCGCAATAGCTCCGTGAGCCCGCTGGAGGCGCCCAGCCTCGGGTAGTTGATCTCGCCGACGATCACCGGGGTGCAGGCCGAGGCGAGGATCTCCTCGAAGCTGTTGAGACCGTCCTCGACCGACACCGACCGGAAGAAGCCCTGGTCCTGCTGGACTCCGTGGTCGAAGGCCATGCCGGTTTCCAGCCAGTCGCTCCAGTCGACCGACACCGTCCACCGGCCGCGTGCGGAGCGCTGCTCGGCGAAGTGGTCCAGGTAGCTGTTGGCGGCGGTGTAGTCGCCCTGCCCGGCCGCACCGAAGACCGCCACCGTGGAACCGAAGTTGACCATGCACTCCGGCGGATCGTCCTGGGTGACGAGGTCCAGCACGGTGGCGCCGAGCACCTTGGGGTTCAGGGTACGACGGAAGGTCTCCGCGTCCTTACGGAAGAGGAAGCCGTCCCCGGCGACACCGGCCGCGTGGACGATGCAGCCGATCGCGCCCAGCTCGGCGCGGACCTCGGCGACGACGCCCGCCATGGCCGCCGGGTCGGTGACGTCACCGGGGTAGCTGCGCACCTCGGCGCCGTTCCCCGCTAGCTCGCGCAGTGCGTCGATCTGCCGGCGCAGCTTGGCGTCGGTGACCTCGTCCCAGCGCTCGCGCGGCGGCAGCTCGGTGCGGTTGACTAGGGCGAGCCGCGCACCCGGCACCGACCGGCTCAGCTGGCGGGCGACCGCCAGCCCGAGCCCGCCCAGGCCGCCGGTGATGAGGTACACCCCGTCCGGGCGCACCGGCACGGACCTCGGCTGCTCCCGCAGCTGCACCGGCGCGAGCTCCGCGACGTAGCGGAGCCCGTCGCGCAACGCGACGGTGGTGGGTGTCCGGGCTCCGAGCAGTTCGGCGCAGACGGCCTCGGCGCCGGTGTCGCCGGCGATGTCGAGGCAGAACACGTCGGTGTTCTCGTACTCCTGGCCGATCACCTTCGCCAGACCGAAGAGCGTCGCGTGGACCGCGGCCGTCTCGGGCTCGGTGCCGGTCACTCGGGCCACCGAGGGGGCGACCACGCTGAGCCTGGCCGGGCCGACGCCGCGCTCGGAGAGGCTGCGGGCCAGGTGGAACAGGCTGTGGACGCCGTGGTTGAGCCTGGCCTCCAGGACCGCCAGGTCCTGCTGGACGCCGCCGTCGGCAGGGGCTGCGACGTGCACGACCTCGTCCGGGAGCTGCGCACCGAGCGCGTGCAGCAGCCGGCCGAAACCCTCCTGGGTGGGCGGCACTTCGTACCGGTCCGGAGCGCACTGCTGCCATCGGTCCGCGAGGGCCGCCTCGGTGACGCTGATGCCGTGCGCGCGCAGTGCGGCGCTCAACTCGGCCCCGATGCTGCCCTGTTCGCCGATCACCAGGACCCGGGCGGGTGCGGCCTGGGCCTCCTCGGGCGCCGGTGCCGGGACCCAGCGGAGGGTGTGGTGGCGGTTGTGCGGGCGCAGCTGGGCGACCGTGCGCTTGGCGTCGGTGACGCGCTTGACGGTGAAGCCGCGGATCTCGGCAGCGGTGGCACCCGACTCGTCGCAGATCACCACGTCGACCTTGCGGAACTCGGCGTTGTTCACGTAGCCCGGGTGCGGCTGGACGAAGCTCAGGCCCCGAGCGGGCAGTGGGCCGTACAGGAGCAGCGAGTCGTAGCCGACCGGGAGGAAGAAGTCCCGGTCGCCGAGGGCGAGTCGGCGGTCCTCGGCGGTCTCCAGGACGGCGAATCCGCTGAAGCCGGTGGCCTGGTCGAGCAGGACCGGGTGCAGGGGGTGGTCCTGGCACTCGGCCCGGTACTGCTCGGGCAGGTCGAGCACGCCGAGGGCGGTCCGGATGCCGACGTGCACGGTCGGGAGGCTGCTGCGCCAGCGGTCGCCGAACTCCATCACCTTGTGCTCGGCCTGTCGCAGCGCGATGTCTACGCTCTCCAGCGAGCAGAGCGCCCGCAGCGCGGCCGGATCCTGCTGCGGCGCGGGGGCGGTGTGCGGCTTGACGCCGACCGTGCCCTGGACGTGCACCGTCCAGCGGTCGCTTGCCGGGTCGTGGCTGGCGACGGTGAACTCGGCCTGCAGGTCGTCGAGTTCGCGGACGGTCGTGTGCGCGGTGCGCGGGGTTCCCTCCTGCACCAGCAGCGGCACGAGGAAGGTCACGTCGCGGAGCACGGTGACCGGCCGGGCGAAGTGCAGCGAGGCGGCGGCGCGGGCCATCTCCAGATAGGTGGTTCCGGGGACGATCGCCTCTCCGAGCAGCTTGTGCTCGGAGAGCATCCAGTGCCGTTCCAGCGAGAACTCGGTGAGGAAGAGGGACTGGCCCATCGTCCGGATCAGGACCTGGTCCAGCAACGGGTGCGGGCCGGGGGTGTGCCGGACCGCCGCCTGCGGGATCTGGGGCTCCAGCCAGTAGTGCTTGCGCTGGAAGGGGTAGGTGGGGAGGGGGATGCGGCGGCGCTGCTGCTGGGCGTAGTAGGCGGACCAGTCGGGTGTGGTGCCGGTGAGCCAGAGGGCGGCGAGGGTGCGCTGGATGGTTTCGGAGGGGGTGCGGGGGTCGCGCTTGTGGGGGAGCGAGGCGAGAGCCGTGGCCTCGATGCCCGCGCTGGTGAGGATGCGCCGGGCGAGGCTGCTGAACGTCTGGCCGGGGCCGACTTCGAGCAGGGTGACGTGCGGCTCGGCGGCGGCGGTCCGGACGCCGGCGGAGTACTCGACGCAGGCGCGGACGTGGTTGCCCCAGTAACCCGGGTCCACCGCCTGGCTGTCGGTGATCCACGTGCCGGTGAGGTTGGAGACGAACGGCACCTGCGGAGCATGGCGGTCGACGGCGGCGACCGCGGTGGTGAACTCTCCGACCATCGGCTCCATCAGGTGGGAGTGGAAGGCGTGCGAGGTGGCGACCGGCTGGGTGGCCCAGCCACGCTCCTCGGCAAGGGCCGTGAAAGCCTGGACGGTGTCGTGGGGGCCGGAGACGACGCAGTCACGCGGACCGTTGTGAGCGGCGAGCGAGAGGCCGTCGATCAGCGCCGCCTCCACCTCTGCCCGCTCGGCCATCACGTTGAGCATGGCGCCGGGGGCCTGGGCCTGCATGAGGCGGCCGCGCAGTGCGACGAGCGAGAGGGCGTCGGGGAGGGTGAAGACGCCGGCGAGGCAGGCGGCGACCCATTCGCCGAGGCTGTGGCCGAGCATGGCGGTGGGGGTGATGCCCCAGGACTGCCAGAGCTGGGTGAGGGCGTACTCGATGACGAAGAGGGCGGGTTGGGCCCACTGGGTCTGGTGGAGTCGGGGGTCCTGGGTGAAGATCACCTCGCGGATGTCCTGGTCGAGGTGTGGTGTGAGGAGTTCGGCGCATTCGTCGACGCAGGCGCGGAAGGCGGGTTCCCGCTGGTAGAGGTCGTGGGCCATGCCGGTGTGCTGGGAGCCCTGGCCGCTGAAGACGAACACCAGCGGTGTGGCGCCGCCCGCGACGTGACCGGTGACGACGTTGGCCGGGTCCCGTGCCTCCAGAGCGGCCGCGACGGCTTCGGCGGAAGAGCCGGTGACGGTGCGGCGGTGGGGGAAGGCGCGGCGGCCGGTGGCCAGGGTGTGGGCGGCGTCGGCGAGGTTGGGCTGTTCGCGGCGCAGGTGGGCGGCCAGTCGGTCGGTGGCCTGTTCGAGCGCCGCCGGGGTGCGAGCTGAGAGGACCAGTGTCTCGGTCGGGCGCGAGCCGGCGGGGGAGGCGGGGGCGGCCGGAGCCTCTTCGAGGATGAGGTGGGCGTTGGTGCCGCCGAAGCCGAAGGCGCTGATCCCGGCGCGGCGGACGTGACCGTCAGTGCGCGGCCAGGAGCCGAGGGTGGACTGCACGTGGAACGGGCTGTTGGCGAAGTCGATGTCGGGGTTGCCGCGGGTGTAGTTCAGCGAGGCGGGGAGGAGTTCGTGCTTGAGCGCGAGCGTGGTCTTGAGCAGGCCCGCGATGCCGGCGGCGGCGTCGAGGTGGCCGATGTTCCCCTTGAGCGAGCCGAGGGCCCAGGACCCGGTGTCGCCGAAGGCCCGGGTCAGCGCCTGCACCTCGATCGAGTCACCGATCACGGTGCCGCTGCCGTGCGCCTCGACGTAGTCGATGTCCTCGGGGTCGACCTCCGCGACGGCCAGCGCCTCCGTGATCACCTCGGCCTGACCGCCGACGGTCGGTGCCGTGAAACTCGCCTTGACCCCACCATCGTTGTTGACGGCCGATCCCCTGATCACGGCGTGGACGGTGTCGCCGTCGGCCAGCGCGTCCTCCAGCCGCTTCAGGGCCACCACGCCGACACCGTTGCCGAAGACCGTGCCCCGGGCGTCCGCGTCGAACGGGCGGATGTGCCCGTCCGGGGAGAGGAAGGCCTCCTCCTGGTAGGGGTAGCCGGTGTTCTCCTGCACCTTGTAGGAGACCGCACCCGAAAGGGCCATGTCGCACTCGTAGTTGAGCAGGCTCTGGCAGGCGGCGTGCAGCGCCACCAGCGAGCTGGAGCAGGCGGTCTGAACCGGGAAGCTCGGCCCCCGCAGGTCGAGCTTGTACGACACCCGGCTGGTCAGGAAGGCGAGTTCGAAGCCCAGGCCGACGTTCTCGCCCTTGATCGCCTCGCCCTGCTCCAGGTTGCCGAGGATGTTCCCGAGGTAGGCGGTGGTACTGGCGCCGCCGAAGACGCCGATGCTGCCGTCGTACTGGGCGGCGTCGTAGCCGGAGTGCTCCAGTGCCTCCCAGGCCGTCTCCAGGAAGAGCCGGTGCTGCGGGTCCATGATCTTCGCCTCGCGGGCGGTGTACCCGAAGAACTCCGCATCGAACAGGCTGATGCCCTCGAACCTGGGTGCGGCCTTGACGTAGTGGGGCTGGCCGAAGACCTCGGGCGGTACCCCGGCCGCCGTCAGCTCCTCGTCGGTCAGGGCGACGATCGACTCGACGCCGTCGCGCAGGTTCGACCAGAACTCGGTCAGGTCCCCCGCGCCGGGGAAGCGTCCAGCCATCCCGATGATCGCGACGCCGTTCCGTTCCGGGAGATCCGTGAACTCATTGGTCATCATTCGCCCCTTGCTGTCCGACGCCGTTGCTGGTGCTGACGCCGGCGCTGCTGCATCTTCTCTCGGCGTTCCTCAAGTGCCTTGAGGCTGCCGCCCGTTGACTGCTGCGCCGGCTTCTCGACCAGGCCGGCCAGGTGTGCCGTCGTCAACCCCTCGTACAGGTCGCCGAGGGCGAGCTTCGTGCCCAGCCGGGTGTTGACGGTGCTCACCAGCTGGATCGCGATCAGGGAGTTGCCGCCCAGATCGAAGAAACTGTCCTGGATGCCGACCTTCTCGATGCCCAGCAGCTCCTGCCACACCTCGCAGATCGCGCGCTCGGTGTCGCTGCGCGGTGCCACGAACTCGGTGAGGATGTCCGGGCGTTCGTGCGCGGCGCTGAGGGGCTCCGCGGTGGCGGCCTGCTCCAGCGAGAAGGCGTTCTCGAAGAGCGCCGAGAGTTCGGCGGGCGACACGATGACCTGCGACTCCGAGACGCCGGCCAGGATCGTGTCGAGGGCCCACAGCCCCTCGGCGGCCGACATGGCGCGCTCGTCCACCTGCTCGGTGCCAGACGGCGCGACGGTACCGACCGCCATGCCGATCTCCCGCCACGGACCCCAGTCGATCGAGATCACCCGCCGGGTGCGCCCCCGGTCCTGGGCGAAGGCGTCGAGGAAGCAGTTGGCGGCGCAGTAGTCGACCTGGCCGACACTGCCGATGTTCGCACCGTTCGAGCCGAACAGGACCAGGAAGTCCAGTTCCTGGTCCGCCAGTACCTCCTCCAGCACCAGGGTGCCGTGCACCTTCGGGAGCAGGACCTCGGCGGCCGCCTGGAGGTCCTTGAGCTGGATCAGGCCGCCACCGGCGACGCCCGCCGTGTGGAAGGCGCCGTGGATGGCCCCCCACCGCTGGGTGGTCCGCCGGACGGCCTCGCTCATCGCCGCCTGGTCGCTCACGTCGGCCTGGAACACCAGGAGCTCCGCACCTGCGTCCCGCAGGCGGACCAACTCCCGTACGGTGTCAGCGAGTCGGCCATTGCCCGGGTTGCCGGCGAGCCAGGAGTCCCACTCCGCGGCGTCGGGCAGCCGGGTGCGCGCGGTGAGCGCGATCCGTGCCCCCGCTGCCGCGAGGTGCCCGGCCAGGGCCAGGCCCAGGCCGCCGGTGCCGCCGGTGACCAGGTAGACACCGTCCTTGCGCACCACCGGCGACTCGTCGCGTCGGGGCAGCGGCTGCGGCAGGTAGTGCTGGGACCAGCGGTGCCCCCCTCGGTGCGCCACCGTCTCCGTACCGGGCCCCGGTGCTGCTGCCAACTCGGCCATCAGCTTCCCAAGTTGGGCCTGGGTGGGTGCTTCCTGGCAGTCGAGGTCGACGCTGCGGCAGGTGGTGCCCGGCAGCTCGCGGGGCAGCACGCGGCACGGGCCCAGCAGGGTGGCCTTCAGTGGCGAGAGCGGCTCGGCGCCGGTGACGTCGTGCAGGCCGTTGCTGAGCACCCAGATCCTGCGCGGCTCGCTGTCCGGATGCTGGACGAGGGCCTGGGTGAGGCGGATCAGACTCTCGAAACCATGCTGGAGGCTGCCCTCCTCGCCCGGCGCGGTGACGCTCCAGCCGTGGACGATGTGGGTGGGCACACCGGCAGGGCCGTTCCGCAGGATGCTGATCAGCCGCTCGTAGTCGGAGCTGTCGGCCGGGTCGATGGCGTAGCGGCCATCTCCCCGGTCGGACCAGGCGCCGGCCGCCGCCACCACGGTGACGGTGGCACCGGCGGCCCGCAGTTGCTCGGTCACCGCCTCGCCCACACCCAGGCCGTCGGCGAAGACCAGCCAGTGCCGGGTACGGTCCGGCCGCTCCCCGGCCGGGAGAGGCACCCGCTGCCAGGACGGGGCGTAGAACCACTGCGTGATGTCGTCGCGGCGCGCCGCGGCACGACCAGCGGCCTGGGCCGTCGTCGCCTGTCGGTCGAGCCAGTAGCGCTTGCGCTGGAAGGGGTAGGTGGGGAGGGGGATGCGGCGGCGTTGTTGGTGGGCGTAGTAGGCGGGCCAGTCGGGTGTGGTGCCGGTGAGCCAGAGGGCGGCGAGGGTGCGCTGGATGGTTTCGGAGGGGGTGCGGGGGTCGCGCTTGTGGGGGAGGGAGGCGAGGGTGGTGGCTTGGGTGGCGGTGTTGGTGAGGATGCGGCGGGCGAGGCTGCTGAGGGTCTGGCCGGGGCCGACTTCGAGCAGGGTGGTGCCCGGCTCGGTGGTGGTGGTCTGGACGCCGGTGGCGTATTCGACGGTGGCGCGGATGTGGTTGCCCCAGTAGGCCGGGTCCGTGGCCTGCTCGTCGGTGATCCAGGTGCCGGTGGTGTTGGAGACGAACGGCACCTGCGGAGCATGGCGGTCGACGGCGGCGATAAGGGCGACGAACTCCCGGACCATCGGTTCCATCAGGTGGGAGTGGAAGGCGTGGGAGGTGGTGACGGGTTGGGTGGCCCAGCCGTGTTCTTCGGCGAGGGTAGTGAAGGCCTGGATGGCGTCGTGGGGGCCGGAGATGACGCAGTCGCGGGGGCCGTTGTGGGCGGCGAGGGAGAGGGTGTCGGGCAGGGCGGCTTCGATGATGGAGCGGTCGGCCATCACATTGAGCATGGCGCCGGGGGCCTGGGCCTGCATGAGGCGGCCGCGCAGTGCGACGAGCGAGAGGGCGTCGGGGAGGCTGAAGACGCCGGCGAGGCAGGCGGCGACCCATTCGCCGAGGCTGTGGCCGAGCATGGCGGTGGGGGTGATGCCCCAGGACTGCCAGAGCCGGGTGAGGGCGTACTCGATGACGAAGAGGGCGGGTTGGGCCCACTGGGTCTGGTGGAGTCGGGGGTCCTGGGTGAAGATCACCTCGCGGATGTCCTGGTCGAGGTGTGGTGTGAGGAGTTCGGCGCATTCGTCGACGCAGGCGCGGAAGGCGGGTTCCCGCTGGTAGAGGTCGTGGGCCATGCCGGTGTGCTGGGAGCCCTGGCCGCTGAACAGAAAGACCAGTGGCGCGGTCTCGCGTGTCGTGTGGCCGGTGGTGACGTGGGCGGGGTCGCGGGTCTCCAGGGCGGTGGCGATGGCGTCGGGGGTGGTGCCGGTGACGGTGCGGCGGTGCGGGAAGGCACGGCGGCCGGTGGCCAGGGTGTGGGCGGCGTCGGCGAGGTTGGGCTGTTCGCGGCGCAGGTGGGCGGCCAGTCGGTCGGTGGCCTGTTCGAGCGCCGCCGGGGTGCGAGCTGAGAGGACCAGTGTCTCGGTCGGGCGCGAGCCGGCGGGGGAGGCGGGGGCGGCCGGAGCCTCTTCGAGGATGAGGTGGGCGTTGGTGCCGCCGAAGCCGAAGGCGCTGATCCCGGCGCGGCGGACGTGACCGTCAGTGCGCGGCCAGGGAGTCGATTCCGCTTGCACGTGGAACGGGCTGTTGGCGAAGTCGATGTCGGGGTTGCCGCGGGTGTAGTTCAGCGAGGCGGGGAGGAGTTCGTGCTTGAGCGCGAGCGTGGTCTTGAGCAGGCCCGAGATGCCGGCGGCGGCGTCGAGGTGGCCGATGTTCCCCTTGACCGAGCCGAGGGCCCAGGACCCGGTGTCGCCGAAGGCCCGGGACAGCGCCTGCACCTCGATCGGGTCGCCCAGCGAGGTGCCCGTGCCGTGCGCCTCGATGTAGTCGATGTCCGTGGGTGCGAGGCCTGCGTCGGCGAGCGCGGCGGAGATGACCGCGGCCTGGCCGGTGACGCTCGGGGCGGTGAAACCGACCTTCACCGCGCCGTCGTTGTTGATCGCCGAGCCCCTGATCACGGCGTGCACGGTGTCGCCGTCGGCCAGCGCGTCCTCCAGCCGCTTTAGCGCGACCAGACCGACACCCGTCCCGAAGACCGTGCCCCGGGCGTCCGCGTCGAACGGGCGGACGTGCCCGTCGGGGGACACGAAGGACCCGTCCTGGTGCAGGTAGCCGGTGCCCGGGTTCGGGTCGACGTGGACGCCGCCCGCCAGGGCGAGGTCGCACTCCCCGGCGAGCAGGCTCCGGCAGGCGGTGTGGGCGGCGACCAGCGCGGTCGAGCAGGCGGCGCGCAGCGAGACCGCGGGGCCCTTCAGGTCCAGCTTGTACGACACCCGGGAGGCCAGGAAGGCGAGTTCGTTGGCCACCAGGATCTGGGTCTGGCCCAGGGTGTCCACGATCTGCTGGTGCGAGTAGACGTGCTGGACGTAGCGGTTGGCCCCCGCGCCGCCGAAGACGCCGATGCTGCCCTCGTACCGGGCGGCGTCGTAGCCGGCGTGTTCCAGTGCCTCCCAGGCCGTCTCCAGGAAGAGCCGGTGCTGCGGGTCCATCACCTCGGCCTCGCGGGCGGTGTACCCGAAGAACTCCGCGTCGAACAGGTCGCTGCCGGCGAAGGCGGGCGCGGCCTTGACGTAGTTCGGCTGCCCGAAGACCTCGGGCGGCACCCCGGCCGCCGTCAGCTCCTCGTCGGTCAGGGCGACGATCGACTCGACGCCGTCGCGCAGGTTCGACCAGAACTCGGTCAGGTCCCCCGCGCCGGGGAAGCGCCCCGCCATCCCGATGATCGCGACACCGCCGCGCGCCGCCATCACTGCGCCGCCCGGAGGTCGTCGATGAGCGCGCCGAGGGTGCGCACGGTGGGGCCCTCGTAGACGATGGTCAGCGGTACGGCCACCGCCAGCTCCTGACGCAGTCGGTGGACGACCTGGAGCCCGAGCAGTGAACTGCCGCCCAGTTCGAAGAAGTTGTCCTGGACGCCGACACTCTCCAGGCCGAGCAGCTCCTGCCAGATCTCCGCCACCCGGTGTTCGGTCTCGCCGTTCGGGGCGACGAACGGGTTGCGCAGGTTGGGGCGCTCGTGCCGGGCGGCCGGGGCCGACGCCTCGGCCACCGGGTCGGCCCACAGCTCGTGACGAAACGTCAGATCACCGGTGGAAGTGATGATCTGCGCCTGGGGCGCCGCGTCGAGCAGGGCGTCGAACACCTGCCGGCCCTCGGCCGGGGTGAGTGCCAACTCGCGTACTGCCGCGCCGAGTTCGGATTCCGCCCGGTCCTGCTGGGAGAAGTGCCAGGCCTCCCAGTTGACGCTGGTCCAGGGCAGGGAGGTGCTGTGGTGCCGCTGGGCGAAGGCGTCGAGCGCGGCGTTCGCGGCGGCGTACGCCCCGAAGCCGAGCCCGCCGAGCAGCGAGGCGATCGAGGAGCAGATGACGGCGAAGTCCAACTGCTGGTCGGCCAGCATCTCGTGCAGCACCTGCGTGCCGTAGAGCTTGGGGCCGAAGTGCCAGGAGGCCTCCTCCGCGCGTAGGACCGCGAGCTCCCGGTGGGCCGCCGTGCCGGTGGTGCCGGCACAGTGCAGCACGCCGTCGATTGGGCCGAACTCCCGCAGGACGCGCTCCTTCAGGGCGAGCATGGCCGTGCGGTCGGAGACGTCCGTGGCGGTCACCAGCACCTCGGAGCCGAGCGCCTCGATCTCCTGGACGGCACGGATCGCGGATCGGACCGCTTCCGGGTGCTGCGGATCGGCCCAGCTCTCCCGGGGCGGCAGACCCGTCCGTCCGAGCAGCACCAGGCGCACCTTGGCCCGGTCGGCGAGGGCACGGGCCATCAGCAGGCCGATCTTCCCGAGGCCGCCGGTGACCAGGTACACCCCGCCGGGGCGGACCGGGGACCCACCCCGCGGGCGCGGTGCGCCGGTCACGTACGTCGGTGCCCAGCGGTGCCGTCCGCGCAGCGCGATGGTGCGCTCGGCGGGCGGGGCGGCGAGGTCGGCCAGCAGCTGGTCGACCAGCCCGGGTACGGCCTGCGGGCCTTCGGGGCGGAGGTCGAAGTGGACGCAGCTGAGCGAGGGGTACTCCTGCGGCAGCACCCGGCACAGGCCCTGGACGGTGGCCTTCGGCGGGCAGAGCGGCTCGTCCCCGAGGACGGCGTGCACCTCGGAGGACATCACGTCCCAGCGCTGCTGCCGCGTCATCAGCTCGGCCTCGGTGGCCTGGGCCCAGTGGACCAGGCTGTCGAAGGAGCGGTGCAGCAGGGCCCGGACGTCCTCGGGCGCCGTGGCCCGGTCGGCGTCGTCGCCGACGCTCCAGCAGTGCACCACCCGACCGGGCAGCGGCCCCTCGGCGCGCAGCGCCTCGGCGAGCCGGTCGAAGTGCTCCGGCCGGGCGGGGTCGAGGACGTACTCGCGCTCGCTCCGGCGGTGCCACTCGGCTCCCCGTGAGACCGTGCGCACGGTGGTGCCGAGGCCTTCGAGGCGGTCGGCGAGGTGGTGGCCGACACCGGTCTCGTCCGCGAAGACGAGCCAGCGCTCGTCGGCCAAGCCGACCTCGGCGGGCTGCGGGGCGGTGGCCAGCCGTTGCCAGGACGGTGTGTAGAACCACTGGGGCAGGTCGCCGCGCCGCTGCTGGGCCGAGCCGCTGCCGGGCTGGGCGGTGCCGGGTTCGAGCCAGTAGGTGGTCCGCTCGAAGGGGTAGGTGGGGAGGGGGACCCGCCGGGCACCGGCCGTGGCCGGGAAGGGGCGCTCCCGGCCGGCGAGCCAGAGGCGTCCGGCGGCCCGCAGGAGTGCGGTGCGGTCGCTTTGCCCGAGGAAGGCGCCGGGGAGGGACGGGAGGACGACCCGGTCGGTGCCGGCGGCGGCGGGGTGCTGGATGGCCCCGGGGGTCAGGGTCGGCGCGGGGCCGATCTCGACGATCGCGATGTCCGGGACGGACCACAGGGTGGCCAGGCCGTCCGCGAACCGCACGCTCTCCCGCACGTGCCGGGCCCAGTACTCGGGGCTGGTGGCCTCGTCGTCGGTGATCCAGGTGCCGGTCAGGTTGGAGACGAAAGGCACGGCCGGGGCGTTCAGCCGGACCGAGCGGACCAGTTCGGCGTAGCGCTCGACGACCGGGTCCATCATCGGGGAGTGGAAGGCGAAGCGGGTGGTCAGCCGGCGGGTGGCGATGTCGGCGGCCAGCAGTTCGCCGGCCACCCGCTCGACGGCCTCGACGGTGCCGGAGAGCACACAGGTCTGCGGGCCGTTGATCGCGGCGAGGCAGACCTCAGCGTCGGTGTACCGTGCGACGGCCTCCTCGGAGAGCGGCACGGCGAGCATCGCGCCCTCGCCCTGCTCCTCGATCAGCCGGGCGCGCTCCGCGACCAGGC
This sequence comes from Kitasatospora sp. NPDC059648, assembly GCF_042734825.1. NCBI lineage: Bacteria > Bacillati > Actinomycetota > Actinomycetes > Kitasatosporales > Streptomycetaceae > Kitasatospora > Kitasatospora sp. NPDC059648. The sequence continues at coordinate 18,323 of NZ_JBHWDU010000047.1, forward strand.
GCAGGGCGTCGGGTAGCGAGAAGACCCCGGCCACACAGGCCGCGACGTACTCGCCCAGGCTGTGACCGATCATCACCTCGGGCTCGACCCCCCAGGCGGCCCAGAGCTTGACCAGGGCGTACTCGAGGGCGAACACCGCGGGGTAGCCGAGGCGAGGCTGGTCCAGCGGGTGCTCGCTGCGCTCCGGCTGGAGCAGCAGCCTGCTGAAGTCGAAGGGCTGTCCGGGGGCGGCGGCCGCGGACTCGTCGACGGTGAACACGAGTTCGCGGATGTCCGTGCCGAGCAGCGGCTCCAGCAGTCCGGCGCACTCGTCCAGCGCTGCCATGAACTCCGGCTCTTGGGTGTAGAGTTCGCGCGCCATGCCGGGGAACTGGGAGCCGAAACCGGTGAACATGAAGGCCACCGGCCGGTGTGCGGCCTCGGGTGCGGTCGCGGTGAGCAGTCGACCGTCGTCGCGGGCGTCGAGCGCCGCCAGCGCCTCCTCGGTGTCGCCGGCCACCAGCATCCGTCGGTACGAGAACGCCCGGCGGCCCTGCTGGAGGGTGAACGCGACATCGGCGAGAGGGAGTTCGGGGTGCGCCCGGAGGTGGTGGTGCAGTTGGTCGGTGGCCGCCTCCAGGGCCTCCGGGCTCTTCGCGGAGAGCACCAGCAGCTGCTCGGCGCCGTCGGCCTGTCGGGGTTCGCGCGGCAGCTCCGGGGCCTGTTCGAGGATGACGTGGGCGTTGGTGCCGCCGAGGCCGAAGGAGCTGACCCCGGCGCGGCGCGGGCCGTCCCCCTCGGGCCAGGGCAGCAGCTCGGTGTTGATGTAGAACGGGCTGCCGGCCAGGTCGATCCGGGGATTGGGCTGCTCGAAGTGCAGGGTGGGCGGCAGCTGCCCGTGCTCCACCGCCAGCACGGTCTTGATCAGGCCGGCGACCCCGGCGGCCGAGTCGAGGTGGCCGATGTTGGTCTTGGCGGAGCCGAGGGCGCAACTGCGCTCCCCGACCCCGGAGTAGGCCGAGGCGAGTGCGGAGAACTCGATCGGGTCGCCCAGGATGGTGGCCGTCCCGTGCAGCTCGATGTAGCCGATGCTCTCGGCCGGCACGTCCGCGTTCGCCAGCGCGGTGGAGATGACGGCGGACTGGGTGGCGGCGCTGGGCGCGCTGAAGCCGGCCCGGCGGGAGCCGTCGTTGTTCAGCGCGGAGCCCTTGATGACCGCGTGGATGTGGTCGTTGTCGGTGATCGCGTCCTTGAGGCGCTTGAGCACCACCATCCCGACGCCGTCGCCGCCCACCGTCCCCTGGGCGCGGGCGTCGAAGGTGCGGCAGTAGCCGTCCGGCGAGAAGATGCCGTCCGGGCGGTAGACGTAGCCCTTGCTCCTGGTCCCGTCGATGGCGACGCCGCCGGCCAGTGCGGTGTCGCACTGGTAGGCCAGCAGCGCCTGGCACGCCTCGACCACGGCGACCAGTGACGTGGAGCAGGCGGACTGGATGTTGAGGGCGGGGCCCTCCAGACCGAGCTTGTAGGAGACCCGGCTGGCGAGGAAGTCCGGCCGGTTGCCGATTACCGTCTGCTTGTCGCCGAGGATCTGCGCGGCGCCGGGCTGGGAGGCGATGTTGAAGAGCAGGTAGGTGTTGTTGCCCGCGCCCGCGTAGACGCCGACCAGGCCGTCGTGGCGATCGGTGTCGTATCCGGAGCTCTCCAGGGCGGCCCAGGCGCATTCGAGCAGGACCCGGTGCTGCGGGTCCATGAGTTCGGCCTCGCGCGGGGAGTAGCCGAAGAAGGCGGCGTCGAACTTCTCGCTGTCCGCCAGCTGGTAGCCCGCGCCGACGAAGTTCGGGTCGGCCAGGGTGGCGGCGTCCACGCCCCGGGCGGCGAGCTCCTCCTCCTCGAAGCGGGTGACGGAGCAGACGCCCGCCTTGAGGTTGCTCCAGTACTCCTCGACCGTCCGGGCGCCCGGGAAGCGGCCGGCCATGCCGACGATGGCGATGTCCAGACTGTCGTCGAACTCGGAGAAGCCGTCGGCCTGTTCGGAGTCCAGCTCGGAGTCCAGCTCGGCATCCACGGCGGGATCGAGCTCGGGGGAGTACTCACTCATGGTGACCTCGCTTCGCTTGCAGCTGCTGCTGGCGGCGCTTCAGCAGGGCGTTCTGCTGAGCGCTCCTGCCGCGGGTGACGGCCGGTGCCACCCCCTGCCTCTGCTGCGAGAGCAGCTCGGCCTGGGCCCGGACGGTGGTGTGTTGGAACAGGTCGAGCAGGTCGACCTCCCGGCCAGTCGTCGCCCGGAGCCGGTGGTGCAGCCCGACCATGAGCAGGGAGTGCCCGCCGAGGTCGAAGAAGTTCTGGTCGGTGCCGACCGCCTCGGTGTGGAGGACCTCCTGCCACACCTGCGCCACCAGCCGCTCCAGCTCGTTCCGCGGTGGCAGCGGCGCGGTCACGGGCTCGGTGGGCCGCGGCAGCTTGCTGCGGTCGACCTTGCCGTGCCCGGAGAGCGGCAGCCGGTCCAGCGTCACCATCGCCTGCGGCACCATGTGCGGGGAGAGCCGGTCCCGCAGGTGGCGCTCCAGCCCGGCGGTGCTGAACCCGGGGCCGTGCGGCTCGATGTAGGCGACCACCCGCCGGTCGCCGGGGACGTCCTCGCGAACGATGGCGATGGCGTGGCGCACCTCGGGGTGGCTCTTCAGCGCGGCCTCGATCTCGCCCAGGGCGACCCGGAAACCGCGGACCTTGATCTGGTCGTCGCGCCGGCCGAGGAAGGCGATCGTCCCGTCGGCCAGGCGGCGGACGATGTCGCCGGTGCGGTAGAGACGGGAGCCCGGCCCGCCGCCGAGGGTGTCCGGGACGAAGGCCGCAGCGGTGAGGTCGTCTCGGCGGTGGTAGCCGCGGGCGAGGTTGTCGCCGCCGATCAGCAGCTCTCCGGCGACGCCGACGGGCGTGGGACGGCCCGTGGGGTCCACCACGTGGGCCTGGGTGCCCGGGAGCGGAACGCCGATCGGCGCGGTCTCCCACTCCGCCTCCGGGTGGTCGGCCACGGCGAGGGTCAGCACGCCGACGGTGGTCTCGGTCGGGCCGTAGTGGTTGAAGACCCGGCAGTGCGGCACGAGGCGTTGGAGGGCGCGCAGCCAGCGCCAGTCGGAGGCCTCGCCGCCGATGACCAGCAGGCGGCGTGGCAGGAGTTCGGCGAAGCGCGGCGAGGTCTGGAGGGCCCGGAGGTGGGAGGGGGCGATCTTCAGGCAGTCGACCCCCCGGGTCTGCACCCAGTCGGCCAGCTTCTCCGCGTCCAGCGCGACGTCACGGGAGATCAGCTGTACCTCGCCGCCCGTGCACAGCGGCGGGGCGAAGGCCGTGACGCTGGAGTCCACCGTCAGCGGCTGCACCATCGCGTAGCTGAGCGGTCCGTCGATGCCGAGCCGCCGGATGACGGCGCGGGTGTAGCCGACGAGCTGGCGGTGCTCGATCACCACGCCCTTGGGCTTGCCGGTGGAGCCGGAGGTGTAGAGCAGGTACGCGGCATCGCCGCAGGTCGAGCGCTCCGGTGGGCGGTTCTCCGTCGGGCGGCCCGCCAACACGGCTAGCTCGGCGTCGAGTTCGATCACCTGGTGGGCGGTGCCGAGCGGAGCCGTCGCCACCACGATCGGCACGGCCGCGTCCGCGAGGATGCCGTCCCGCCGCTCGACCGGGTCGTTCGGATCCACCGGTACGTACGCGCCGCCGGCCTTGAGGATGCCGAGCACGGCCACCATCAGCCGCACGTCGCGATCGGCGCAGAGGCCCACCGTCACCTCGGGGCCGACTCCGGCCTCGCGCAGCAGGTGGGCCAACTGGTTGGCCCGGTCGTTCAGTTCGCGGTAGCTGAGGGCGGCGTCCGCGGCCCGGACCGCGATCGCTTCGGGGGTGCGGGCGGCCTGCTCCTCGAAGAGCCGGTGGAAGCCCACGTCCGTCGGCTCACCCGGGACGCCGTTCAGCCGGGCGACGGTCTGCTCCTCCTCGGCGGTGAGCAGGGGCAGCTCGGCCACCGACCGGTCCGGATCGGCCGTCGCGCCGTCGAGCAGCCGGAGCAGGTGGTCCACCGCGCGGCGGGCGGTGGCGGGGTCCATGACGTCGGTGGCGAACACCAGCTGACCGGTCAGTTCGCCGTCTACGTAGCAGAGTTGGAGATCCAGGTCGCAGGAGGTGGTTTCGGGGACGACGCGCGGTGCCGGTCGGCAGGAGAAGCCCGGCCAGAGGTGCACGACCTTGGCGGTACGGGCCTGCTCGGCCTCCGCCAGCCCGGCGCCCGCCAGCCGGACCAGGTCCCGGAAGCTCCCGTCGGTCCGCGCGCGGACCGGCGTGGTCACCCCGGCACCGTTGGTCACCCCGACCGCGAGCTCGGACTGTCCGCCGTACCGGTGCAGCAGCGCCAGGTAGAGGGCGAAGGCCGCTGCCGGGAGTCCCGCCCCGCAGGCTTTACCCAGCTGCCGCAGCGCGGCGGTCGCCCCGGCGGGGACGACGAGGGGGACCGAGCCAGCCCGGAGGTCGCGCCGGGCCGGAGGCGTCCGGTCCAACGGGAGCTCCGGGGCGACGGGCAGCTCGGCGAGGTGCCCGCCGACTTCGGGTCCGGGCACGGGCGTTGCGGGGTGCGGGAGTGTCATGAAGGTCGCCTTGAGGGGTTCGGGGCGAGGACGTGAGTCACCCGTCCTGCGGAGCGGGCCACGGCTACGCGGATCGCTTGGTGCAGAAGTAGATCCGGTTCCGATCGTTGTCCGCGGTGACGTCCACGGTCTCGACGGACTCCGAGAGCGAGTGCAGAAGCCCCTCGAACGGGCCGGGGGCGTAGCGGTTGAGCCAGATGTAGCCGTTGGCCGTCTCCCGCCGCAGCAGCAGCTCGGGATCCCGCGGCACCTGGAACATGCAGATCACCACGGTGCGGCGGGCGACCCGGAACAGTTCGCGGACGGCGGTCTCGTAGTACGGCAGATGCTCCAGCACGTGCCGGCAGTTCACCACGTCGAACGAGCCTTCGGGGAAGGCGAGGTCGGTGACGCTCATCCGCTCCCGCCGCGCCTCCGGGTGGAGCTTGCGGCAGTCGTCGACGGCGGCCTCGTTGATGTCGATGCCGCAGTTCGAACGGTGCCTCGTCGTGCAGGGCCGCGATCCGCTCGGTCACGACCGCGTGCGACGGACGCTCGGCCCGGCCGTCCTCGTCCATGTAGGCGACTGCCGAGGTCTGCGTCCAGAGTGATTCGGTGTTCACTGCTCTGACTCTCCAGACTGCTGAAGCGAAGCCGGACATGGCGGCACGGTCACCGATCGGACTGTTCCGTGCTGGAGGCCGGGCGACGACCTGCTTCGGAGCACCCCGTCGCGGCGGTCCCCGGGGCGGCCCGGCTGCCGTCAGCGCACCGGCTGACGGTCAGAAAGCCGCCCCTTCGGCGGATTCGGGGTCGTAGACGGCGTCCGGGCCGAACATCCGGGCGTGCTTCGCCGCGGCGAGGGCCAGCGTGCCGCTCGCGTCCCGGGCGCTCGCGACCTCGGCCAGCTTGTTGACCATGGCGGGCGTCGCCAGCCCCTGATCGCGCAGCTCGGGCGAGCGGGACATCAGGACCATGGCCGCGGTGGAGTAGCCCGCGTCGACCCAGGACTGCCAGATCGCGTCGCGGTCCTGCTCCTGGCCCGCGAAGAGCTCCTCGCGACGGTCGTGCCGACGGGTGGGGACCGGGCCCCGGCCGCGGGCCTGCGTGCGCAGGCGGACCCGGCGGCCCGCGATGTAGGCGACGGTGGCGCCCTTGCGGATGGCGAAGTTCAGGGCCTGTGCCGCGGTGTCCACCACCGGCTCACCCTTGTCGTTCAGGGAGGTGTTGCACACCATCGGCACTCCCGTGGCCTGCCGGAACGCCTCGATCGCCCGGTAGAGCAGGGGGTTGGTCGCGGCGGACAAGGTCTGCCGCCGGGCCGAGTCGTCGAGGTGGAGGATGGCCGGGACCAGGTGGCGCTTGGACTCAGTGACGTACGCGGTTTCGAGCATGTAGGGCGAGGGCCACGGGTCCTCGAACCACTCGCCGCTGTACTCCTCCAGGACGATCGGGGCGACCGGACGCCACCACTGCCGGCTCTTCCAGTCGTTCAGCAGGTCCTTCGACCGGGGCGAGCGGGGGTCGGCGAGGATGCTCCGGTGGCCCAGCGCGCGCGGGCCGATCTCGGCCGCCCCGTCCGCCCACACCAGCGGTCCGTCGGAGAGGTCCTCGACGAACTGGGCCTCGGTGAAGTCCTGGACGTCCTCGATGAAGTCGTCGAAGTGCCGCAGGGCATCCTCGACGTCGGTCAGTTCGGAGCCGTGGTAGGCGGATTCGAGCTTGAAACCACCCCCCGGGAGCAGGCCCTCGCCGAGGAGGCCGAGGAGGCCGAGCCCGAAGGACTGGCCGGAGTCGTTGGCGCTCGGCGGGGTGAGCAGGCCCTTGAAGCCGTAGCGGCGCAGGAGGAAGGAGTTGGTCGGGCAGTTGAGGGCGAAGCCCCCGCTCAGGGAGAGGTACGCCTGGCTCGGGTCCACCCCTGCCGACTCGAGCAGCCGGTCGACGTTGCGCACCATGACGAGCTCGCAGGCCGTCTGGACGATCTTCATGACGGCGGACTGCAGGTGCTCCTGGTGGGTGAAGCGGCTGTCCAACTCCATGGACGGCAACTGGGACTCGGCCGCACGGATCACGGCCTGGACGAAGGGAAGCGTGTCGACCAGCGGTACTCGTCGGCCTCCGAACAGCTCCAGCTCCCGCACCGCGGCCTCGGTGGCGTAGGCGATTTCGGTGGGGCAGGCCGACGCCAGGGCCATCAGGGTGCCCGGCTCCCTGCCGAACTCCGATGACGCGGCGTCGTAAATCGGGGCCGGGGATTCGACCGGAGCGAAGTCGACGTCGCCCTTGGCCGACACGCAGCCGGTGTACCAGTATTTCTTGCCCGTCCGGTCGAGGCCGAAGTCGGGCCGGCCGTCCAGGGCCATTCCGATGATGGTCTCGCTGCGGAACACTTCGGAGTCGAGGAGCAGTCCGCTGTACAGGTGGGCGAGGCTGTGGATCGGGAAGTCCTCGGTGCCCGCCGGCAGCTTGATGTCGGCATGGTGCGGCAGGCCGGGCGTGCCCCAGGACAGGCTCACGTCCTCCGGGGAGAGCCCCTCGGCCGCGAGGAGTTCGGTCAGCACCTTGTGGTAGCGGTCGACGGTGAAGAGCGGCCAGAAGTGGTGCTTCTGTCCGCTGACGCGCTCGAGCTCCCAGACCCTGACGAGTTCGACCCGCGAGTCGTGACTGCGCCAGAGTGCGATGTTCTGGTCATGGCGCGGTGCGATGACGGATAAGTCGCCGGGCGGGGAGATGTAGCTCGACAGGAAGTACTTCGCGGCTGGGTACGCGGTCACGATGTCCCTTTCGGCGGTTGGACAGTGGCTGCTGGCTCTTCGGGCCGGACGGTCCTGGTAAACGGCCCGTGTGGGCGGTCGCGGGGCTGCCAGGGCCGGCTCGGCCGGGCGTCGGTGTCCACCGGCGACGTCAGGTGCGACAGACTGTCCCGGTCGGGTGCGATCGGGCCTCGAGCCGGAACACCGGCGGCGGCCTGCACGGGGACTTCGACCTTCTACGAGGCCTCTGGACGGGGACGGCGGGGACGTACTCCGACCCGCATCCTCCTGTGTACGCGTCGGCTCCGGGGCGAGCGACGGGATCGCTCGGGCTGTCCGCGGCGGGACTACTTCGAAGCGGGGGCCCGCTCCTCGACGAGCTGGACCAGTTCACCGACGTTGGCCACGGTGAACATGTCGACGACGTCCAGATCGACGTCGAATGTGCTCTGGATCGAGACCATCAGGCGGAGCAGCGACACGGAGGTGGCTCCGAGGTCATCGAAAGTGCTGTCCAGCGAGACTTCAAGGGGGGCGAATACTTCGGAAATCACCGACATCAAGGCGTCGGACTGTGCGTTCGACATTTTGTGTTCCAGATCTCTTGCATTCAAGGCCTATCCATGTAATTGACCCTATGATGTTGCTGAGACGCCGTCAAGTCCCTTTTTTCGGCTGGGAGATGATCGGTGTCCAGATTGTGTCGCATTGGGTCAGGTGGGTGAGATTGGTGCGAAACGGGCGTAGGTAAGCAACGGCTTGTCAAGTCGGCGCGCTTTCCCTGGTCGAAGGCTCGACAGGACGTGGGTACCCTGGGGTAGGGTGGCCGACGTTTCATCGCAGACACACTACTGGGGGTTCTGTGTTAGAAATGACTTTTCGGCCTCTCACGCCAATCACTGGCGCGGAGGTGGAAGGCGTCGATCTCGCGGCGGAGCTGTCGCCGGCCGTAGTGGACCGACTGCGTGAGGCCCTGGTGCGTCACAAGGTTCTCGTTTTCCGGAATCAGTCGATGAATGACGCGCAACAGGTCGAACTCACCAATGCTCTCGGTGGTGCCACCGCGGCACATCCCATCGTGAACGGTCTGAGCGAAGCCCCCGCCGTGTTGCGGACCGCGCTGTCGGAGGAGCGACGGGTGCTGGTCGAGGCCGAGGCCGCCCTCAGTCATCCGTTGAAGGGTTCGACACCGCGGCGCCTGCGAACCGAGTGGCATGTCGACAGCACCTTCGTGGTCAATCCGAACGCCATCACCATTCTGCGTGGTGTCGAGATTCCACCGGCCGGTGGCGACACTCTCTTCGCCAATCTGGAAGCGCTCTACGAAGGTTTGTCGCCTTCCCTCCGGGGGTACGTCGACACCTTGCAGGCGATACACTCCCGACACGTCCCGACGGCGGCGCCCCGCTTCGACGGCACGTCGGCCGGCCCCTTCGCGGCCGTGCACCCGCTGGTGCGGGTGCACCCCGAGACGGGTGCGCGCAGCCTGCTCGTCAGCGCCGTCTTCCTCCAGGCCATCCGCGGTCTCAAGCCCCGCGAGAGCGCGGCCCTGCTGGACTTCCTTCTCGACGAGCTCGCCGGGCGGGACGAGATCCACGCCCGGGTCCGCTGGGAGCAGGACACCCTCGTCATGTGGGACAACCGCTCCGTGGCCCATGCCGGTCCGGTGGACGGCCTGATGTTCCAGGAGGAGCGGATCGTGCACCGCACCACCGTCGTCGGCGACGTGCCCTGCGGGCCCGACGGCTTCGTGTCGCGTGCCCTCATGGGCGGCCGGTTCGAAGCGCTGGCCTGAGAGGCCGCGCCGTGACGCCGCGGCGATCAGGCGGGCTCTGGACCCGGTGTCGAGTACGGGTCGGATTTCCGTGAACGAGGTTCGGAAGAGTGGGGGAAGAGCAGAATGCCGGTCGTCGACCACTGTACAAAGGCCGAAGCGCCACCCAAGTACCGCCTGTTATGCGTCGACTGCGGCTGGGAATCCGACCCGGAGTTCCGGCTTCGATGTCCCCGGTGTTCGGGTGCGCTCGATCCCAGGATGAACCTGGAGAACGTCACCGAGCGCGACGGTGACCGGCCTGAGCTGACCTACCTGGACTTCCTGCCGGTCGAATCCGAGCACTTGCTCGACGCCGGCATCAGTGTGCGGACCCCGTGCCGTCCGGCCCCGCGCCTCGGAGCGGCCATCGGTCTGCCCCGCCTCTGGGTCAAGGACGAGTCCCAGCAGCCGACCGGGACCACCAAGGACCGGCTGGCCTCCGTGGTCCTGGCCGTGTTCCGGCAGTTCGGGATCAAGGAGTTCGTCGCCTCCAGCACCGGGAACAGCTCCACCGCCCTGGCCCGCGCTGTCCAGAGGGACCACTCGATGCGGGCACACTTCTTCTGCGGCCGTGACTTCACCGGCGACCACGACATCGAGACCGGCGACCGGGTGTCCCTCACCGTGGTGGACGGCAACTACGCACAAGCCACCCAGGCGGCCCAGGAGTTCGCAGCCCGCGAGGGGCTGGTCTGGGAGGGCGGGTTCTTCAACTGGGCCCGTCGCGAGGGCCTGAAGCTCACCTACCTGGAAGCCTTCGACGCCATGGACGACAAGCCCGACGTCGTCGTCCAGGCGATCAGCAGCGGCATGGGGATGATGGCCCTACGCAAGGGCGTGGCGGAGTACCTCGCCTGTGGCCGGCTCACCTCCTCGCCTCGCTTCGTGATGGTCCAGCAGGACACCTGCGCGCCGATGGCCGCGGCCTGGCGGGAGGGACGGGCGGAGCTCACCGAGGACGACGTCATCGAGCACCCGACAGGCCTGGCCCGGGCCATCCTGCTCGGCGACGGCCGGGCCACCTATCCCTACATGCGGGACATCGCCACCGAGAGCGGTGGCTCCATCGTCTCGGTGAGCCAGGACGAACTGGTCCGAGCCCGGACGATGCTCCGCGAGCTGGAGGGGCTGGACGTCTGCCACTCCTCGGCCGCGACCATCGCCGCGCTGCGCAACGAGGCCGCGGCCCGGCGGATCACCCCGGACCAGGTCGTGCTGGTCAACCTGACCGGCCGTGAGCGGTCCACCGCCGCCGACGCCAGACCGGCCCTCGCCGCCGCCACCGCCGGCTGAGCCTCCCCCTCTCCGAGCCGGATGCCATCGCTCCCACCGGAGTGATGTGCCCGCCCTCACGTTCGCAAGGAATTCGTTGATACTCAGTCATCTCACCCCGCAGCAGGCCGAGCGCCACGCCGAGTTCCGTGCCTTCGCCGACCGGGTTCTGGTCCCGCAGGCGGACCGCTGCGACCGCGAGCAAGTGCTCTCCCGAGAGGTCGTCGCCGACCTGTCCGGGCAGGGCTACCTCGGCGCGCTTGTCCCGAAGGAGTTCGGCGGCCTCGGCATGGACTGGGTCGAATACGGACTGCTCACCGAGGAGCTGGGCCGGGGCTGCCAGTCGGTCCGCAACTTCGTGGCCGTGGACGACATGGTCGCCCACTCGATCCACAAGTGGGGAAGGGAGGAGCAGAAGCAGCGGTGGCTCCCCCGGATCACCTCGGGCCGAACGCTGGCGGCCTTCGCCCTGACCGAGCCGGACGTCGGCAGTGACGCCGCCGCCGTCGAGACGACGGCGACGGCCGACGGCGCCGACGTCGTCCTGCGCGGCACCAAGAAGTGGATCAGCTTCGCGCAGATCGCGGACCTCTTCCTGGTCTTCGCCACGTTCGACGGGCAGCACACCGCCTTCCTGGTGGAGCGGGACACTCCCGGCTTCTTGGTGGAGCCGATCGAGGGCCTGCTCGGCCTGCGCGGTTCGATGCTCGGCCGGATCACCTTCGACGACTGCCGGATCCCGGCCGCCAACCTGGTCGGGCGCCCCGGCCTCGGCCTCACCTTCGTCGCCTCCAGCGCCCTCGACCTCGGCCGCTACAGCACCGCCTGGGGCTCGGTCGGTCTGGCCCAGGCCTGCCTGGAGGCCTCGACGGAGTACGCCAGCCGCCGCACCCAGTACGGCACCGAGATCCGCAGCCACCAGCTGGTCCAGCGGCTGCTGGCCGACATGCTCACCGATACCGTCACGGCCCGGCTGCTCTGTCACCACGCCGGGGTGAGCAAGGAGCGGGGGGAGACGGAGTCCGTCAACCACACCCTGCTGGCGAAGTACCGGACCTCGACGATCGCCGTCAAGGCGGCCGCCGACGCGGTGCAGATCCACGGCGCCCAGGGCATCGGGGCGGAGGCGTCCGTGCAGCGTCATTACCGGGACGCCAAGGTGATGGAGATCATCGAGGGCACCACGCAGATCCAGCAAAGCATGCTCGGTCAGTTCGCCGGCCGGGCGGCCCGGCTGTGAGCGAGCTTCGGACGGGGGCGGTGACCTACGGACAGCTGTCGGTTCTGCGTTCGCTGGAGACGCACGGACCCGACCACCGGGCGGTCGCCAACCTGGTCAGTGTCTGGGAGGTGCCGTTCGGTCTCGGTGCGGCCCAGGTGATGGACGCCTGGCTCCAGTTGGTGGAGAGGCACGAGTCGCTGCGGACCACCTACGACCTGAGCGGCCCGACGCCGGCCCAGACGGTCCACCCGTACAGCCCGTCCCGGGTGGCCGCGCTGGAGCTGGCCGAGGACAGCTTCGCGGCGGCCCTCCGGCTGGGTGCCGAGGCGGCCGTCGAGCCGATCGACATCGAGACCGAACTGCCGTGGCGCGCGTTCGTCACCACTCACCAGGGGGACGCGCTCCACCTGGTCACCGTGATCCACCACGTGGCGGCCGACAACGGTGCGCTGCGGGTGCTGGAGGAGCAGTTCGGCGTCCTCCTGGAGGGCGGAGCGCTCGGGCCGGTGGTGCAGCCGCTGGAGATGGCGCGGGAGCAGCAGGAGGAACCGGACACCCGGAGCGTCCGGCACTGGACCGCGGCCTGGGGCCGGCTCGTCCCGGCGGACCGGGATCCGGAGGACGCCAGTGAGCGACGCCGGGCGTCGCTCTACAGCCTGGAGGGACTGGCCGCCGCGCAGGAGCTCTCCGACCGGCTGAAGATCTCGGTCCAGTCGGTGGTGCTCGGCGTCGGCGCGCTCGCGCTGTCCCGGCTCACGCGCACCGAGCGGATGACCTTCGCGCTGATGGCCGCCAACCGGCTCGCCACCCGGTGGATGCCGCTGGTCGGCTCGCTCAACCAGTTCGCCCCGGTGACCGTCACGGTCGACGAGGAGGCCCACCCGCTGGAGTACCTGCGGGCCTGCTACCTCCAGTCCATGACGGCGTACATGAACGGCTGCTACGACGTTGACGCGCTGAAGGAGAGTCTCCTGGAGGCCGGCCTGCCGGAGCCGGACCCCACCGCCTTCGCCAAGCACTACAACTTCCTCGGCGACGTGGACGCCGAGCCGACCGCCGGATCCCCCCTGCGCACCGGGATCGAGTGGCGTCCGTCCACCCAGCGGTCAGGGCCGAACTTCCACCTGGCAGTGGCCACGGGGAAGGGAATCCTCATCGGCGTGGGCGCGAGCCGCGACTATCTCGACGGAAATCTCCCAGCCGTTCTCGCGGCGTCGATCGAGGCTGGTCTGATCAATATGTCCAAGGGGGTCGAGAACTCCCTGGCGGAAGTCTCGCTGGATAATCCTTGGCGAATTTTCTGAAGGACAGCAGAATGCGAGGGGAAACGCTTCTCCCCCCGCATTCCGGCATCCCGCGGCTTGGACGAGCCGCTTCTAGAAGCCTGCGCAGATTCCGCGAAGCTGCTTCTTCATGATGAACACCTCCTGTCCGTGGTGACTATAGCCACCGGCGGTCGGGCGGTGGAAGGAAATTCTGGATAAGGACCAGGAAAGACGGTTAGGGTCTCACTCATGACGGATTCGAACGCCGACCCGGGAACCCCGGATCACCGAAGTGCCGCGCGTTACCTGTGGTGGCTGACCATGAGTCAGCGCCGACAGGTGACGGGTGGTGCGGTGATCGGCACCCTCTGGATGGTCTGCCTCCTGCTGCCGCCGTACCTCATGCAGCGTGCGATCGACGACGGGCTCCAGCGGGGGAGGACCGGCGTCCTGGTCGGCTGGGTGGCCGCACTGGTCGGCACCGCGCTGCTCAACGCCTGGCTCGGCATCATGCGCCACCGCATCATGACGCGGGTCCGGATGGACGCCACCTTCCGGACCATCAAGGTCGTGGTCGCGCACTCCACCCGGCTGGGTGCCGAACTGCCCCGAAAGGTGACGGCCGGCGAGGTTGCCAGCATCGGTGTGGGCGACGTCGCGCAGATGAGCCAGACACTGACGATCACCGGCCCAGGCGTCGGCGCCGTCGTGGCGTACCTGGTGGCGGCCGCGCTGCTGCTGTCGGTCTCCGTCCCGCTCGCCCTCGTGGTCCTGCTGGGGGTGCCGTTGCTCGCGGTCGTGGTCGGGCCGCTGCTGGAACGCCTCCAGGGCGCGGAGTCCAAGTACCGCGCACAGCAGGGGGCGTTGACCGCCCGGCTCGGCGACATCGTCAGCGGCATGCGCGTACTCAACGGCATCGGCGGTAAGGAGATGATGGCCGGCCGCTACCTGCGCGGATCGCGGGACCTGCAGGCCGAGGGCTACCGGGTCGGCGCCGTGACCAGCTGGATCCAGGCGCTCTCGGTCGGCCTGCCCGCCCTCTTCCTCGCGTTGGTGACCTGGCTGGCCGCCCGGATGGCCGCCGAGGGCACCATCACGATCGGCACGCTGGTCGCCGTCTACGGCTACGTCGCCGTCCTGGTGGTACCGGTCTCCAACTTCATCGAGGGCGGATACGACCTCACCAGGGGCCTGGTCGCCGCTCGACGGGTGGTCCGGATGCTCGACCTGAACCCCGCCGTCGAAGACGCCGCGACACTCCGGCCCGCCCATGCCGAACCGTCGGTCCTGCACGACGCCGACACCGGTGTGGAACTGGTCCCGGGCCGGCTGACCGCGATCGTGAGCGCTCGCCCGGCCGATTCCGCGGCCGTGGTCGACCGGCTCGGCCGGTACAGCGCATCCGCCGCGACCTGGGGCGGCGTGCCGCTCGCCGAGGTCGCCCTGGCCGAGATCCGCAGCCGGATCGTGGTGGCGGACAACGACGCCGACTTCTTCTCCGGCACGCTGCGCACCGTGGTCGAGGGCCGGTCCGAGCACTCCGACCCGTCCATCGCCCAGGCCATCACAGACGCCGCGGCGCAGGACATCGTGCAGGCACTGCCCGACGGACTGGACACCAGGATCCAGGCCCAGGGCAGCAACCTCTCCGGTGGTCAGCGCCAGCGGCTTCGGCTGGTCCGTGCCCTGCTGGCGGACCCGGAGGTGCTCCTGCTGGTCGAGCCCACCTCCGCCGTGGACGCCCACACCGAGGCCGCCATGGCCGCCGGGCTGCGCCGGGCGCGGACCGGGCGCACCACCGCCATCACCTCGACCTCCCCCGCCCTCCTGGAGCAGGCCGACACCGTCTGCTACCTCGTCGACGGCCGTCTGGCGGCGGCCGGCCCGCACCAGGAACTGCTCGCAACCGAGCCCGGCTACCGCGCGCTGGTGGCTCGCGGCGAAGCCGCCACCGAGTCCACGCCCGCCGAGGAGGCCGTCCGATGACCGCTCAGACCGAGACCGACCCCGGACGGCTCCCGATCGCGGGGCCCGCCGAGGTCCGCCGGGCCGCCGTGCGCCTGATGGGACAGGACCGCCGTGCGGTCGCCGCGATGCTGATCCTCAACGGACTGGCCGCGGCCGCCGGCCTGGGCGGCCCCTGGCTGCTGGGCCGGATCATCGACGACGTCCGGGGCGGCGCCGGGACCGGACACGTCGACCGACTCGCCCTCGGCATCCTCTGCTTCGCGCTCGCGCAGCTGCTCCTCGGCCGCTTCGCCCGCTACGCCGCCCACCGCTTCGGCGAGCGGACTCTGGCGCGGATCCGGGAGCGGTTCGTCGACCGCTCCCTCGCCCTGCCCGCTTCGGTGATCGAACGCGCCGGCACCGGTGACCTGCTGACGCGCGGCACCGCCGACGTCGCCACCGTCGGCGCCACCCTGCGCGACGCCGGGCCGGAGGTCTCCGTGGCGCTCGTCCAGATCCTCCTGATCCTGGTCGCCATGCTCGCGGTCAACCCGCTGCTCGGGATATGCGGTTTGCTCTGCCTCTCCGGGATCTGGTTCGCCACCCGCTGGTACCTGCGCCGCGCACACGCGGGATACCTCGCCGAAGGCGCCGCCAACTCCGCGCTGATCGAGATCCTCACCTCCACCGCGGCAGGGGCCCGCACCGTCGAGGCCCTGGGCCTACAGGACCGCCGGATCGCCGCCGCGGCCGAGGCGGTGGAGCACTGCCGGGTCACCCGTACCCGCACCCTCAACCTGCGCACCGTGCTCTTTCCCGTGGTCGAGTTCTCGTACATCGCCCCGGTCGCCGGCATCCTGCTGCTCGGCGCCGCCCTGCGCGACACCGGCGCGGTCACCACCGGCGCGGTGGTCTCCTGTGCCCTCTACTTCTGGAAGCTCTCCGAGCCGATGGACAAGATCCTGCTCTGGCTCGACCAACTCCAGCGCAGCAACGCCTCCTTCGCCCGGGTCGAGGGCATCGGCCAGGTGGACGCCCTGGCCGTGACCGGCGGCGGCCGCCCCGAGGACGACCGGATCGACGTGGTCGACGTCCGGTACGCCTACCAGGGTGAGCGGGACGTCCTGCACGGCGTCGACCTCACCGTCCGTCCGGGCGAGCGGCTGGCCATCGTCGGCCCGTCCGGAGCCGGCAAGTCCACTCTGGGCCGGCTGCTGGCCGGGGCGGAGCGGCCCCGCACCGGACGGGTGACGGTGGGGCAGGTGCCCGTCGCCGAGCTCGACCCGGCCCAGCTGCGCCGGCACGTCGTCCTAGTCTCCCAGGAGCACCACGTCTTCCTCGGCACCGTCCGGGACAACCTCCTGATCGCCGCGCCCGCCGCGACCGACCACGAGCTGCACGCGGTGCTGGCCGCCGTCGACATCGACTGGGTGGACGAGCTGCCGGACGGGCTGGACACCGAACTCGGCGCCGGTGGGCTCCGTCTGGACGCCCAGCAGGCCCAGCAACTCGCCCTGGCCCGGGTGGTCCTGGCCGATCCACACACGCTGATCCTGGACGAGGCCACCTCCCTGCTCGACCCGACCACGGCCCGGCACACCGAGCGCTCGCTGGCGGCCGTGCTCAAGGAACGCACCGTGATCGCCATCGCCCACCGCCTGCACACCGCCCACGACGCGGACCGGGTCGCGGTCATGGACGGCGGCCGGGTGACCGAACTGGGCAGTCACGACGAGCTGTTGGCGGCCGGCGGCGGATACGCCGCGCTGTGGAAGTCCTGGCACGGCGCCTGAGCGCCGCCCAGCCCTCCCGACCCCTCTCGACCAGTAGGAGCGGAACCCATGCACTCGGCACCACCGCAGACGGCCCAGAGCTGGGTCCGGCCGATTCCCGGCCGGACAGAGCCCGGCGCCCTCCGGCTCTTCTGCTTCCCGTACGCCGGGGCAGGCGCCTCGGTCTTCCGGGGGTGGGGCGCCGGACTCCCGGAAGGAGTGGAGGCATTCGCCGTACAGCTGCCGGGTCGGGAGGACCGGTTCTTCGACCAGCCGATCGCGGACCTGGACGAGCTGCTGGACGTCCTTCTCCCCGCCCTGCTCCCCTACCTGGACCGGCCGTTCGCCTTCTTCGGGCACAGCATGGGCGCCATCGTCAGCTGGGAGCTCGCCCGCAGGCTGCAGCGTGAGCAGGGGCTGGAGCCGGTCCGGATCACGGTGTCCGGCTGCCGGGCCCTACCGGCCCACGAGTCCAGAAAGCCGAGTGAACTCGACCTCTCCGACGAGGAGCTGATCAACGAGCTCCGCCGTCTCAACGGCACGCCGGAGACGTTGCTGCAGAACCCGGACTTCGTCACCTTCATCCTGCCGACCTTCCGGGCCGACCTCTCGCTGTTCGCCGGCTACGTCTACCGGCCGGGCGAGTTGCTCACCTGCCCCGTCTCGGCCTTCGGCGGTGACGCGGACCCCAGGGTCGCCGAGGAGCACCTCGAGGGCTGGGCCGAGCTGACCACCGGCCGGACCGAGGTGGAGGTCTTCCCCGGCGGCCACCTCTTCCTCAACGACGAGCGGGAGGCCGTGCTCCGGAGCGTGTCCCGGGCACTCCCGGCCGTCGGCCACTGACCAGTACTTCTTTTCGAACCCAGGGGGCTCGCGTGGAGACAGTGTGGAATGTCGTCCAGGCTCAGGTGGAGCGGACGCCCGAGGCCGTGGCCGCGCGGACGGCACGCACCTACACCTACCGTGACGTCGCCGCGCTGGCCGGAGACCTCGGCGAGCGGATAGCGGCGAAGGTCCGGCCGGGCTCCGTCGTGGCGCTCGACGCGTCCAGCCGGTTCAGCGGGGCCGTCGGCATCCTCGCCGTGAACGCCGCGGGCTGCGCCGTGCTGCCGCTCGACCGGCAGAGCCCGCCGGCCAGGCGGGCCCGGGTCCTCGACGACGCCCGCCCCGCCCTGCTGCTGCGCGAGCTGGCCGAGGGCGAGTTCGCCCTGGAGGGGAACGGACTTCCGTCGCCGCCGAGGGAACCGGACCTGGGTGGGATCGCCTACATCCTGTACACCTCCGGCTCGACCGGGCAGCCCAAGGGCGTGATGGTGGGCCACGAGGCCCTGATCGACCGCCTCGCCGCCCTGGCCGAGCGGCCGGGGCTGGCGGCCGGCGAGAGCGTGCTGGCGATGGCCGCGCTGTCCTTCGACATCTCGCTGGTGGAGCTGATCCTTCCGCTGACCGTGGGGGCCTCCTTCACCGTCGTCCCGGAGGAGACCCGGGCGGATCCGCTCACCTTCGCGGAGCTGGTGGCGGGGGCCGCGCCGGACGTCGTCCAGGCCACCCCCAGCTTCTGGCGGATGCTGACGGCCTCCGGCTGGACGGGTGCGCCCGGAAGCCGACTGTGGACCGGCGGAGAGACGCTCACCCCGAGCCTCGCCCGGGAGCTGCTGCCCCGGTGCGGTGAACTCTGGAACGTGTACGGCCCGACCGAGGGAGTCCTCTGGTCCACGGCGGCGCGGGTGGAGTCCGCCGAGCGGATCTCGCTCGGCGAGCCGGTGGCCGGGGTGGGCCTCCTCGCCGAGGAGAGCGGTGAACTCCTGCTCTACGGGGAGGGGCTGGCGCACGGCTACCTCAACCTGGAGGAGCTGACGGCCGAGCGTTTCGCGCACGGCGACACCCCCGACGGCCGCCGCCGCGTCTACCGCACCGGGGACCGGGTCAGGAGGGGGCCGGACGGCGCGCTGGAGTTCCTCGGCCGCCTGGACAGCCAGGTCAAGCTGCGCGGACACCGGATCGAGCTGGGCGAGGTCGAGGCCGTCCTGGAGGAGCACCCGGAGGTCTCGCAGGCCGTCGTGCTGGTCCGGGACGCCGACCGGCCCGACACCGCGGCGCTGGTGGCCTTCGTGGTACAGCACGCCGAGGCGGACCTCCAGGGCTGGTTGAAGGACCGTCTGCCGCCGAGCCACCACCCCGCCAGGATCACCGCCCTGCCCGTGCTGCCCCGCACCACCACGGGAAAGGTGGACCGGGTCGGGTTGGCGGCCGGCCTGGCCGCCGGGGACCAGGCGGAGCAGGCTGCCGAAGCGCCCGCCGCAGCGCCCCCGGGGGACATCCGGGCACTCGTGGCCGAGGCGTGGCGGCAGACGCTCGCCGCGGACGTCGACGAGGACACCAACTTCTTCGACGCCGGCGGGAATTCAGTCCTCCTGACGGTGCTCCAGAAGCGGCTCACCGACGGCCTCGGCACCCGGGTGCCGATCAAGGAGATCTTCCGGTATCCGACCGTCGCCTCGCTGACCGACCACCTCGTCCGTACGGAGACGCCCAAGTGAACCTCTACTGCATTCCTTACGCCGGGTGCTCGGCACGCGTCTACGACCCGTGGCAGCGGCACCTGCCGGACGGCGTCACCGTCGTGCCGCTGGAGCTCCCCGGCCGGGGCTCACGCTGCGTGGAGGAGCCGATCGACGAGCTGGCAGCCCTGCTCGAGGACCTGTATCAGCAGCTCGACCCGGCCTCGCCGTACGTGCTGTTCGGCCACAGCTACGGTGCGGTGATCGCCTTCGAGCTGACCAAGCTGCTCCGCTCCAAGGGCGCTCCGGAGCCGTCCGCGCTGCTGGTCTCGGCCAGCCGCGCGCCCCGGCTGCCGGCCGCCGACGCGGACAGCCACCTACTCTCCGACGCCGAACTCATCAAGAGACTGGCCGCGTTGGGCGGGACTCCGAAGGAGCTGCTGGAGAACGAGGAGCTGATGGAGATCTACCTCCCCGTCCTCCGCGCCGACTACCGGATCCTCGGCGAGTACGGCACCGGCACCCCGGGTACGGTCGGCTGCCCGGTGGTGGCGTTCTACGGGGACGCGGACGACGAGGCGGACCTGGCTTCGGTCGAGGCGTGGGCGGACTACACGGATGGTCCCTTCCGCGTGGAGGAGATCCGCGGCGACCACTTCTTCCTGCACTCCGCCGAGCACGAGCTCGTGGCCGCCGTCGCGGCGGTCTGTACGAAGGGGGAGCCGTGGTGAGCCTGGCCGGCGCACCGGTCACCCCTGACCAGAACCCGGAGGGTACCAAGTGACCCAGGCCGCACGCTGCCCCTACCGTGACGACGACCGTCCGGCGGCCGACCCCTGCGCGGACTACCTCCCGCTGCGGGAGGAGGAGCCGGTCCGCTGGGACGAGGACCTGGGGGTGTGGATCGTCTCCGGCTTCCGCGAGACGACGGCCCTGCTGCGGCACCCCGCTCTGTCGGCCGCCTGGCCGCAGCGGGGCACCACCACCCTGCACCGGGAGGGAGAGGGCGAGGGGCGGGCCGCAGAGGTCGTGCGCAGGTGGTTCATGTTCAACGACGATCCCGAGCACGCGGCGGCCCGCCGGGTCGTCGCGCCGCTCTTCGCGGCCGACCGGCTCGCCGCGATGCGGCTCGTCGTCGAAGAGCTGGTCGACGAGCTCCTGGCGGGGCGGACGGACGGGCTGGAGGTGATGGCGGAACTCGCCGTCCCGCTCTCCAGCCGGGTCATCTGCCGGATCCTGGGTCTGCCCGGGGAGGTCGCGCCCCGGCTGCACGACTGGTCTCCCGACATCGCGGCGCTGCTGACGGCGGACTACCTGCCGGAGGTCAGGACCAGGGGAAACCGCGCCCTGCGGGAGATCGCGGACGTGGTGGACGAGGCCCTGCGCTCGGAGGTCCGCGAGGGCACCGGGCTCTGGTTGCTGCGCAACGCCCGCCGGGAGGGTGTCATCGAGGCCGCCGACATCTCGGCCACCGCGAGCCTGCTGATCTACGCCGGGTTCGAGACCACCTCGACCTTCATCGGCAAGGCCGTCCGGGCCGCGCTGCACGCCGATGCCTGGGCCGACCTGCGGAGCGGTGAATCGGGCTCGGCGGTCGACGAGCTGCTCCGATTCGACACCTCCGTCCAGCAGGTGGCCCGGGTGGCCACCGCGCCGGTGGAGGCGGCCGGTCACCTGATCGCGGAGGGGGATCTCGTCCTGCTGATGCTCGGCGTGGCCAACCGCGATCCGGCCGTCTTCGCCGACCCGGACCTTCTGGACCACGACCGCGAGATCAGGCGACACCTCGCCTTCGGCTTTGGCGCGCACTACTGCCTGGGGGCGGGGCTGGCGCGGATGGAGTCCGAGATCGTACTGGAGCGCCTCGCCGGCAGGTGGGCGGACCTCACCCTCGACGGGCCGCCGGTGACGAGGCAGCACTTCGGCTTCACCGTCCTGGAACGCCTGGCCGTGCGCGGCAAGGCCTCGTGACGGCCGACCGCACATCCCTGAAAGGAGAGTTGGGATGACACGAGAGACGAGCGGCTCCTCGGAGCCGGCGGACCGCCTCATCGGTGGGGAGCGGGTGTCGCGGCACCACGTCCGCCGGTCCCTCACCCGCCAGGACCACCGGGGCGACGGGGACGTCGTGGAGCGCGTCGCCCGGGCGGACCGGGAACCGCTTGCCGGGGACAGGAGTGGTCTGTGATGCAGGGCATCGTGAACGAACGGACGGTGGTCGGGATGCTCGGCGCGATCGTGGACGCGCATCCGGACGTGGTCGCGGTCGAGTGTGGCGACCAGACGCTGACCTACCGTCAGTTCTGGGATGCGGCCGCCGCGGTGGCCGGACGCATCCGGCAGGCCGAGGGCCACCGGAGCGGTTGCCTCGTCGGTCTGCTCTTCGAGCGCGGCATCGAGGGCATCGTGGCGCAGCTCGGAAGCTGGCTCGCGGGTGCCGCGTACCTGCCGCTCGACCCGGCACTGCCGGACGGCCGGGTGGAGGCGATCCTGCACGACGCCCGGCCGGTGGCCGTGCTCGCGCAGGAGGGGCTCGCCGGACGGGTGCCCGCGGGTGTTCCGGTACTCGACGGCACCGGGGCGGCCCCGGCGTCGGTGTCGCCGGCCCCGCTGGCCTATGTCATCTACACCTCCGGTTCGACCGGTACGCCCAAGGGCGTCGAGGTCGGCCACGCGGGCCTGGCGAACCTGGTGGCCTGGCACCGGGAGACCTACGGCACCCGGCCCGGGGTGCGGGTCGGAGCCTTCGCCGGGCTGGGGTTCGACGCCACGGTCTGGGAGGTCTGGGCGGCTCTCGCGAGCGGGGCGACGCTGGTGCTGCCGACCGAGCGGCTGATCGTCGACAGCGCGATGATCGCCGGGTTCATCGAGCGGAGCGCCATCACGCACTGCTTCCTGAGCACCCCGCTCGCCGAGCGACTGTTCGCCCTCCCGGCCCCGCCCGTCGGCCTGGCCGTCCTGCTGACCGGCGGGGACCGTCTCCGGGTGGGCCCGCCGGCCGGCTTCCCCGCCGCGGTCTTCAACCACTACGGGCCGACCGAGGCCACCGTGGTGACCACCGCTAGCGCGGACCTGCGCCGCCGCCCCACCGAGGGCGCGCCGGTGATCGGACGCCCCATCGCCGGCGCGAAGGTCCGGCTGGTGGATGCCAACGGGGCCGAGGTCGCCGAGCCCGGTGTGCCCGGGGAACTGCTGATCGGAGGCGATGTCCTGGCCTTCGGCTACCGGGGCGACCCGGAGCTCACCGGCCGCAGGTTCGTCGCCGACCAGGACGGGAACCGCTGGTACTCCTCCGGCGACCTCTGCCGCTGGACGGCCGACGGCGAGTTGGAGTTCGTCGAGCGGCGGGACGCCCAGGTCAGCATCCGCGGTCACCGGGTGGAGCCGGCCGAGGTCGAGCAGCAGATCCTGGCCGTTCCCGGAGTGGACCAGGCGGCCGTCGTCCACGTGCCGGACCAGGACGGCGGATCGTTGCACGCCTTCTTCTGCGGCGAGGCCGAGCCGGGCGACATCCGCGCCGCACTGACCGGCCAGCTGCCCGCGTACATGCTCCCCGCCGGGCTGCACCGGCTCGTCGCGATGCCGCTGACACCCAACGGCAAGATCGACCGGAAGGCCCTGCCGGACGCTCCGGTCGCAGCCGTGGCGGAGCCCGCCCCCCTCGGCGCCACCGAGGCGCGGATCGCCGCGATCTGGTCCGATCTGACCGGGAGCCTCCCCCGCTCTGGGGACAGCTTTTTCGAGATCGGGGGGCACTCGCTGATCGCCGCCCGGGCGGTGTCCCGGACGCGTCAGCAGTTCGGCATCAAGATCGGGTTGCAGGTCATCTTCGACCATCCGGTCCTCGCGGACTTCTCCGCCGCGGTCGACGAAGCCGTCAGGAGTGCGGAGTGATGCAGGACCAACGGCCCATCGTGATACTGGAGTTCGGAAACGAGGTGCCCCGGAGGACCTTCCGCGGCATCATGCCCGACGGTTGGCGGGAGCGGACCCTCAGGATCGACCCGTTGCACTACCCCGGCCTCGCCGACGGAGTCGTCGGGACGGCTGAGCAGGCCGCCCACTGGGCCGAGCGGATCACCGCCGCCGGGCCGCTCCCGGTCGCGGTGCTGGCCTACTGTTCGGCCGTCGGCCTGGCCTCGGCGCTGGTGGAGGCGCTGCCCGGGCCGAACGTCCCGCTCATCGTGCTCGACCCGGCTCCGGCCGATCCCAAGGCTCCTCAGGCACTGCTGGACGACCTCGCCCTGGCCATGGACGAGTCCGCCGAGGTGCCCACGATCACCGGCCTGCCGCCCGGTGACGCGCTCACCCTGGCCGGCTCCTTCCTGCTCTCGGTGATCGACGGCTGCTCGCCCGGGCTCGACGAGGAGATCCTGGTCGAACTGACCGAGGGGCAGCGGGCCTGGCTCAGCTTCACCCTGACCGCGGCGGTGCCCCCGGAGGCCCCGACGGCTCCCACCCACGTCCTGCTGAGCGAGGCGCTCGACTGGCCGGGCTCCGGGGCGGTGCACCGGGTCGACGTGGCGGCGGAGGAGCTGTTCCACGCGCCTGCTGTGAAGGTCCTGCTCACCGACCTGCTGGCCACCGGGGAGAAGGAGGAGCCGTCGCGGCCCGCCCTCGTGGAGCGTGACGTCGGACGGGCTGGTCCGGGCGGCGTCGGAAGCAGGGGAAGGTCTCTCTGAATCGGCCGCACCGGTCCGGGCGTTCTGTCAACCGTTGATGTGAAGATTGGCTGGCCAAGTGGAAGACCCCAACGATGTCGAGGATGACGGGGCCTGGTTCGAACTGTGGAACGGTCAAAGGGGGTTGTGGCTCCAGCACCAGCTCGACGAGGGCCGGGCGGACTCCAACCTCCCGTACTGGCAGCACCTGTACGAGGCGGTGGACATCGTCGCCGTGCGCCGTGCCGCGGCCTTCCTGATGGACCGGCACCAAGCGCTGCGGCTGTCCTTCCGGGACACTCCGGAGGGTCCGCGCCAGCGTGTCCTGCCTGAATTCGACCTGGACGTGCCGCTCGTCGACCTGACCGGCGCGGCTGATCCGACGACCGAACTGAACCGGTGCGTCCGGGCCGAGAACGCGACCCCCTTCGACGAACTCGCCACCCCGCCGGTGCGGCTCAAGGTGTTCAAGCTGGCCGCCGACCACCACTGCCTCTACGTGAACGTGCACCACATCCTCACGGACGGCACCAGCATGGGCATCTTCATCCGCGAATTGCTGCTCTGCTACCGAGCCTTCGCCGCGGACGGAGAGCCGGAGCTGCCCCTGCTCCCGACGACCTACGACGCCTTCGTGCGGGGTCGGCGGGAGTGGCTGGCGAGCGACCAGAGCAAGGCCATGGAGGCGTACTGGCTCGACCAGCTGGCCGCCCCGCTGCCGCGGCTGCGCATCGGGGACTACGACGCGCCCGCCGACGAGGTGGTGAACGAGACGCTGGAGTTCGACGTCGAGGCCGACACGGCCGCAGGGCTGGCGGCACTGGTCAGGAAGCTGCGCGTCACGCCGCACATCCTGTTGCTCAGCGCTTACGCGGTCGCATTGCGGGACATCAGCGGCGACGACGACATCGTGGTCTGCGTCCCGTTCTCCGGCCGGGACACCAAGGAGCTGGACGGGATGTTCGGCAGTTTCGTCAACCCGCTCTCGGTCCGGGTGCGGATGTCGGGTGCGGACCCCTTCGAAGAGGTCGTGCGCCGGACCAGGGCCGTAAGCATTGGCGCCTATGCGCACAGCCGTTATCCGTACACCCTGCTGCTCGAGAAGCTCGAGGTGGAGTCCCGACCCGGCCGGAACCCGGTCTTCTCGACTTCCTTCCAGTTCGCGGACTTCCTGCCCCCGGCCCGGCAGACCTCGCAGCTCGACCTCTGCCTGTTCGGCAAGCCGGACGGCGACCGGCTCAGGATGCGGCTCAACTACAACTCCCGACGGCTGGCGAAGTCCGAGGCCGAGGAGGTCCGGTCGGCCTTCCTGGCCGTCCTGCGGGCGGTCGTCGAGGACGTGACGGTCTCGCTGGCCGCCCTGACGGCGCCGCTGGCGCGGGCCCGGCGGGCGGCGCGGACCGTGCCCGCCGGCCGGCGTCGGCTGGGGGCCCTGCGAGCCTCCCGGCCCGGGACGCCGAACGCCTGAGCCGGTATTCCGCCATCTCACCGAAAGGAAGGGCCCATGGACGGACAGCGTGACGACGACGGCTATGTCGTGGTGATCAACTCCGAGGAGCAGTACTCCATCTGGCCGCAGGGCCGCGAGCTGCCCGCCGGCTGGCGGGAGACGGGCGAGCGGGGCTCGAAGGAGGCCTGTCTCGCGCACGTCGACGAGGTGTGGACGGACATGCGTCCGCTGACCCTGCGCCGGGAGATGGCGGGCGGGACCGGCCGATGAGGGTGACGGTCAGGCCGCTCGCCGAGCGGCCACAGGCGGCCACGCGGCTGTTCTGCTTCCCGTACGCCGGCGGCGGTGCCTCGGTGTTCCGCGACTGGGCCGCCTGCCTGCCCGCCGACATCGAGCCGTGGTCGGTCCAACTTCCGGGCAGAGAAGACCAGTTGAACGCTCCGCCGTTGGACCGGATGGGCGCGGTGCTCAACGACCTGGTGCCCTCGGTCATCCAGCACCTGGACCGTCCGTTCGCGTTCTTCGGGCACAGCATGGGCGCCCTGGTGGCCTGGAGCCTCACCCGCACCCTGCAGCGGATGGAGATCGGCTCACCCACCCGGCTGTTCGTCTCGGGGTGCGTACCGCCCCAGGCTCGGAAGGAGACCGCGTACCACGCCGGTCCGGAGGAGGAGCTGATCGGGAGACTGCGCTCCTGGTCCGCGACACCGGAAGCGGTTCTGGCGGACCCGGAACTGATGCGCCTGATGCTCCCGGTGATCCGGGCCGACCTCGCGGTGGTCGAGACCTACCGGTTCACCGGCGGGCCGCTGCTGACCTGCCCGGTCACGGCGTTCGGCGGGACCGAGGACGATCCCGCGGGCCTCGCGGCGATGCCGCGCTGGGGCGAGCTCACAGCCGGCGGCTTCGACCTGCGGATGTTTCCCGGCGGCCACTTCTTCCTGCACTCCGCCCGTCCGGCCGTGCTCGCCGAGATCGCCGGGCGACTCGCCGCCGTGCCCCGGCAGAACGGTCACTGACCCGAAGCCCTTCGGAACAACCATCCTCTCGATCGACGGATTTAGGTGGAACGACATGTCGCAGCGGTCCGTGATGGACGTGGTCTCGGATGTGTGGACGGCTGTCCTGCACGCCGAGATATCCGGTCCTGACGCCAACTTCTTCGCGCTGGGCGGAAATTCACTGAAAGGTGCTCGAGCGATCAGCCAACTGCGCGAGGAGCTGGGCATCCGGATCCCGCTCAGCGTGCTCTTCGATGCACAGACCCTCGTCGAGCTGACCGCGGCCATCGAGGCGATGCGGGAGACGGAGCCCGGGGCGGAACAGACCGTCGAGCCGTTCGAGGGGCGCTCGGGCGAGGTCTTCCACGCGCCCACCTCGTTCACCCAGCAGCGGCTGTGGGTCGACGAGCACATCCAGGGTCCGAGTTCCCGCTACAACATCCCGATGGCGAACGAGCTCGTTGGCCCGCTCGACATCACGGCCCTGGGGCAGGCCGTCCAGGCGCTGGTCGACCGGCACGAGGTCTTCCGCACGACCATCAAGGCGGTCGACGGCATCCCCGAGCAGGTGATTCAGGCCAAGGCCGAATTTCCGCTGACCGTGGTCGACCTCCGGGACGAGCCGGAGGAGAAGCAGGAGCAGGTCCTGGCCGGTCTGCTCCTCGACTCCGCCCAGCGGCCGTTCGACGTGGAGCGGGGGCCGCTGCTCCGGGTCGAGCTGTACCGGCTGGACGAGGACTGGCACGTCCTGCTCATCAACCTGCACCACATCATCACCGACGTGTACTCCTTCGAACTCGCCATGGCCGAGCTGCTGGAGCTCTACGCCGCCGCCGCCGACGGCGGGATCCCGGCGGCCGTGAAGCCGCCGGTGCAGTACGCCGACTACGCCGCCTGGCAGCGGCGCACGGTCACCGGGACCACGCTTGAACGCCAACTGGACTACTGGAAGGACCGACTGCGCGGCCCGCTCCCCGTGCTGGACCTTCCGACCGACCTGCCGCCCCGGGAGACCGGCACGAGCCGGGGGGCGTCGGTGGACATCGAGCTGCCCCGAGCGGTGTCGCGCAGGATCCGCGAGCTGTCCAAGGAGCACAACGCCACCCCGTTCATGACCGTGTTCACGCTGCTCAACGTGCTGCTCAGCCGGTACAGCGGCCAGACGGACATCGTGGTCGGCATCCCCAGCGCCAACCGTGACCTGCCGGAGCTCGAGTCCATGCTCGGGTGCTTCCTCAACACCCTCGCTGTGCGCAGCGACCTGTCCGGCGACCCGACGCTGGCCGAGCTGCTCGGCCGGGTCCGGGGCAGGATCCTGGAGGCCTTCGCCCACCAGGACGTCCCCTATGAGCGGGTGGCCAACGCGGTCTCGACCGACCGTTCCTCCCGGCAGGGGCCGTTCCGGGTCATGCTGGCCTACCAGCACGCGGTCCCGGCGCCGGAGCTGGCCGGGATCACCGTCAACGACGTCGAGTTGGGCCTGAACCTGAAGGCGGTCAAGTTCGACCTGGTGTTCCGGGTCGTCGAGACCGAGTTCACGTACCGCCTCGCGATCGACTACAACACCGACCTGTTCCTGGAGGACAAGGCCTGGCGCATCCTCGACCACCTGGCCGTGCTCGCGGCCGACGCGGTGGCCGCTCCCGCCAAGCGCCTCTCCGAGCTCACCATCCTTCCCGAGGAGGAGCGCCGTCAGCTCGAGGAGTGGTCCACCGCCAGCTGCGGTCCTTACCCCACGGACCTCTTCCTGCACCGGCTGTTCGAGGCGCAGGCGCTCAGGACCCCGGACGCGGACGCGGTGGAGAGCGGCGACGAGCGGGTCAGCTACCGCGAACTCGACGGCAGGGCGTCCCGGTTGGCCGACGAGTTGACGGCGCGCGGCATCGGCACCGACGACCTGGTCGGCCTGTGCGCGGACCCGTCGGTGGACCTCATCGTCGGCATCCTCGGCATCCTGAAGTCCGGTGCCGCCTACGTGCCGATCGATCCGCTCGCCCCCGTCGACCGGATGTCGTACGTCGTCGCGGACAGCGGGATGAAGATCCTGGTTACCACCCCGGAACTGCGGGACCAGCTGCCGACGGCCGTCCTGGAGAGCGTGGACGTGGTGAGCACCGCGCAGGACGGCGCGCGCGGCGGCGTCCCGGGGTCCGCGCTGCATCCCTCGCAGCTGGTGTACCTGATGTACACGTCCGGGACCACCGGCCGGCCCAAGGGCGTCGGCCTGCCGCACACCGCGATCACCCCGTGGATCCAGTGGGCCCAGGACATCCGTCCGATCGGCCCCGGCACCCGGGTGGTGCACAACCTCTCCTACCACTTCGACTGGTCCGTCGAGCAGATGTTCCACGCACTGACCGCAGGCGCCTGCCTGGTCATGCTGCCCCGTGAGGTCAAGGCCGACGGCCGGGCCACTGCCCGGTTCATCAACGAGCGGTCGATCCACATGTTGTACCTGACGCCGACTCAGATGCGCGGCATCACCGACGCCGGCTTCGACATGCCGACGCTGCGGCACGTGTCCATGGGCGGCGAGAACCTGGACGCCGACCTGGTGGCGCGGACCCGTGCGGTCGTCTCCGCCGGGTGCGAGATCTGGAACGAGTACGGGCCGACGGAGACCGCGGGCGCGGCCCTGGTCGGCCGGATGGGCGACGAGCCGCTGGAGCGCAGCTCCATGCCGCTGGGCGAGTTGATCGCCAACGCCTCCTGCGCGGTGGTCGACCGCTGGGGGAACCTGCAGCCCATCGGCGTGCCCGGCGAGCTCTGGATCGGTGGTGACGGCGTTGCCCGCGGCTACCGCAACCAGCCCGCCCTGACCGCCGACCGGTTCGCCCCGGACCCGGCCCGGCCCGACCGACGCCTCTACCGCACGGGCGACCTGGTGCGCCGCCTGCCCAACGGGGAGATGGAGTTCCTGGGCCGGGTCGACAGTCAGGTCAAGATCCGCGGCGTGCGGGTCGAGCTGGAGGAGATCGAATCGGTGCTGCGCGGTCACCCGGAGGTGGCGAACGCCGTGGTGGTCCTGGAGCCCGACCAGCGGCTGGTCGCCCACGTGGTCAGGACACCGGGCAGCGAGCTCGACGAGGCCGCGCTCCGTGCCCACCTCGCCCCGAAGCTGCCCATCGTCATGCAGCCAGCCGTGGTCATGTGGCTCGAGGCCATGCCGCTCTCCCCGACCGGCAAGGTGGACCGCCAGCGGCTGCCCCGACCCGAGCCGATTCCCGTGCTTCCGACGGCCGTGACGCCGCCGAGCACGGAGACGGAGCGCACCGTCGCGGCGGCCTGGGCGGAGGTGCTCGGGTTCGCCGAGGTGGACGTGCGGGCCAACTTCTTCGAGGCCGGCGGGGACTCGTTCTCCCTGCTGGCGGTCGTCAGCCGACTGCGGGCCGAGCTCGAGCTGGACATCCCGGTGCGCGCCCTGGTCGACGCGCCGACCGTCGAGACGCTGGCCGCGCACATCGAGGCACTGCGCCGGGCGGCCCTCCATCCGTCCGCAACGCCCCTTCCGTAGCCGACCTCAAGGTCCGGCGGTCAGTTCGACAACGATGGGAAGTGACGTCATGAGCGACACCGCGGCTCACGACATGGCGGCAGAGACTCTGCCCGAGCTGTTCGCGGCCCAGGTAGCCCGGACCCCTGACGCCGTCGCGCTCGTCGGCGCCGACGTGTCCCTCACGTACGCCGAGCTGGACGCCAGGGTCGGCCGACTGGCGCGGTCGCTCATGGCCAAGGGGGCGGGGCCCGAGACGATCGTGGCGGTCGCGGTGCCGCGATCCGTGGAACTGGTGGTCGCCCTCCACGCGGTGCACAGGGCCGGGGCCGCGTACCTTCCGGTCGATCCGCTGCTGCCCGCCGAGCGGGTACGGGAGATGACCGAGGACGCCCGGCCCGTGCTGACGCTCGACAGCGAGGACGTCCGGCGGATGTCGGAGGAGGGTGCGCCCGAGGCGGACGGGACCGGGTGGCCCTCGCCGCACCCGTCGAGCACCGCCTACGTCATCTTCACCTCGGGATCCACCGGTCGGCCCAAGGGGGTGGCCGTGTCCCACGAGGCCATCGTCAACCGCCTGCGCTGGATGCAGGCGGAGTATCCGCTGGGCCACGACGACCACGTCCTGCAGAAGACCCCCGCCGGATTCGACGTCTCCGTGTGGGAGTTCTTCTGGCCGCTGTGCGTCGGTGCGCGCCTCGTCCTGGCCGGGCCGGACGAGCACCGGGATCCCACCCGGATCGCCGAGCTGATCCGGGCGGAGCGGATCACGACCGTGCATTTCGTCCCGTCCATGCTGCGTCACTTCCTCGAAGAGCCGACGACGGCCCAATGTGATTCGCTGCGCCGGGTGTTCGCGAGCGGCGAGGCGCTCTCGGCCGATCTGCGGTCACGGTTCTTCCGCCTCCTGGACGCCGAACTGCACAACCTCTACGGGCCCACCGAGGCCGCGGTGGACGTGTCCTACTGGCGCTGCGGCCCCGGCGACCCACCCGGCCCGGTGCCGATCGGTGCCCCGGTGTGGAACACCCGGCTGTACGTGCTGGACGAGCGGCTGAACCAGGCCGCGCCCGGTGTGGCCGGCGAGCTCTACATCTCGGGTGTCCAGCTGGCCCGGGGGTACGTGAACCGGCCGGGGCTGACAGCGGAGCGCTTCGTCCCCGATCCCTACGGCCCTGAGGGCAGCCGGATGTACCGGACCGGGGACCTCGCCCGGCGGGACCCCGACGGCGTCCTGCACTACCTGGGCCGTGCCGACCACCAGGTCAAGGTGGGAGGCGTGCGCGTCGAACTCGGCGAGATTGAGGCGACGTTGGCCCGGCACGCCGCGGTCGCCGACGCGGTGGTGGTCGCGAGGCCAGACGAGGCCGGCGAGACGCGGCTGACCGCCTACCTCGTACCCGACCCCGTCGAGGCCGCCGCACTGCGGAACCTCTGCCACCTCGAAGAGGCCGGGCTCGTCGACCGGAAGGACCTGCAGACCCTGCCGAACGGCATGGCCGTCGTCGCGTCCAACCGGTCGGAGGCGGACTTCCTGTACCGCGAGATCTTCGAGGAGGACGAGTACCTGCGGCACGGGATCACGCTGCCCGACACCGGGGCCTGCGTCTTCGACGTGGGCGCGCACATCGGGTTCTTCTCGCTCGCGGTGGCCCGCTCCCGTCCCGGCAGCGTGGTCCATGCGTTCGAGCCGATTCCGCAGCTGTTCCGCATGCTCGAACTCAACACCCGGCTGCACGGAGTCGACGCCAGGCTGTTTCCGTGTGGCCTCGCCGAAGCGGCGGGTACGGCGTCGTTCACCTACTATCCGCAACTTTCGATCATGTCGGGGCGATTCGGTGACCTCGCCGAGGAGCGCGGCGTCCTGGAGGCCTTCGTCCGCAACGAGCAGCCGGTGCGGGAAGCCCTTCCGCAGAGTGGTGCGGCGGACCTCGACAGTCTGCTCACGGAGCGGCTGCAACACACCGACGTGACCTGCGAGCTGCGCACGCTGTCGGACGTCATCGACGAGACCGGTGTGGAGCGGATCGACCTGCTCAAGATCGATGCGGAGAAGAGCGAGCGCGAGGTGCTGTTGGGGCTCCGTGAGGAGCACTGGAACCTGGTCCGCCAGCTGGTGATCGAAGCGCACGACGCCCCGGGCCGGATCGACTGGATCCGGGGCCACCTGGAGGAGCGGGGGTACCGGGTCACCGTCGACGGGCTGGCGATGCTCTCGGAGACCGGTCTGGTCACCCTCTACGCGGTCCGCGGCGGGCAGCCGGCCTCCGGTGGCGGGGAGGGTGCCGCACCGGCGCACCGGGGGTCGGGTTGGTCGTCTCCGGACCTGTACGTCGAGGACGTGCGGCGAGAGGCGGAGCTCCGGCTCCCGCCACAGATGGTTCCGGACTACTTCGTGGTCGTCGACGCGCTTCCCCTGACGGCCAACGGCAAGCTCGACCGGGCGGCACTCCCCGCGCCCCGGCGCCGACCGACCGGGAGACCGGCCGCTCCGCGCGATACGACCGAGGTGCTGCTCCGCTCCTTGTTCGCCGACGTGCTCGCCGCACCCGACATGGGGATCCACGACGACTTCTTCCACCTGGGCGGCAACTCGTTCGACGCGATCCGCCTGGTGGCCCGGATCCGTGTGGAGCTGGGTGTCGGAGTGACCGTCCCGAGCCTGTTCAAGGCCCCGACCGTGGCCGCCCTCGCCGAGCTGCTGGCCCACGGATCCGACGGAGCCCCGTTCCCGCCCCACGCGTGACCCTTTCGCGCGTCGGTGCCCGCTTCCGCGGTGTCGCACCTCTTCCGGACCCGCGGCGAGCCCGGCGACGCCCGGCCCGGCGGGCAGTCCTGCCCCTATTGAACAGCCCCTCCCGTCCGGGCACCCGGACGGGAGGGGCTCGCAGCACTGCGGCCCCCTGGAAGCTGCCAGGGGGCCGCCAGCATCAGCGTACGGCAGGCACGTCAACGGGTGGTCATGCGGGAGCTTCCGAGGAGAAGGAGTGAGGCGTGGCCGACGGGGCGAGTTCGGCGAGCCGGCTGTCGAAAGCGCGCAGCAGATCGGGGAGCCGTTGCTGCCAGGAACCGGTCAGCGGAGCCTGGACGACGCATTTCAGCGTCCCGTCGGGCAGTTCGCACACCTGGAGCTGAACCTCGGCGACCGCGCCGACCGGCGGCACCGGAACGGCGTGCATCCGTACCGGACCGGCCGAATGCTCGACGCGCCGCCAGTTCTCGAAGGCGAACAGCACCTGGTAGACGGGCATCCGACCACCGGCGACCGTGTCCACGGTCCGGACGATGTCGTAACGAGGCAGCGCGGAGCCCACGATGCTCTGCCGCACGGCAGCCCAGACCCGCTCGACTACCCCGGGTGCGGACAGCTCGGGCATCCGCACCGGCAGGATGTCGATCAGGCAGCCGAGTTCGTCCTGCTGCCCGGCCGAGCGGGTGGCCACCGGTGTGCCGACGCAGAAGTCGGTGCCGCCGGTGATCTCGGCCAGAGCCCGGCCGTACGCGGCCAGCAGCACCGCGAACGGTGAGCAGGCGCTGCGCCTGGCCTGGTCGCGCACCGCCTGCCAGGTGCTGGGCGGACAGGTGGTTCGGAGCTCGGCCGACTCACCTGCAGCGAGCTCGTGCTGGTTCGGCGCCGGGCCGCCGTCCGGGGTGGGCAGGTCGGCCGCCCCCGTCAGCACGGCGCGCCAGTGTGTGGTGAGTTCGGCGTGTCGCGCCGGCGTCAGTTCCGTGGGCTCCGCTCGTTCCAGCACGGGCAGACCGGTCGCGACGCCGTCGACGGCCCGTGCGTAGGCGCGCGCCAGATCGGCGGCGAACACCTCCTGGGAGAGCCCGTCGAAAGCGATGTGATGCACCGCCAGGAAGACGGTGGCGCCCTGTGCGTCCGGGGCGACCGCGGCCCGGTAGACGCGGCCCGCGGCGAGATCGAAGGTGTCAGCGTTCAGCAGGGTGGTGGCCGCCTCCTCGAAGCCGGTGCCGGACCCGAGGCGCAGCAGCGGCTCGGCGACCGGCTCCGCGAGGACCTTGCGGACCACCTGCTCGTCCTCGAAGTCGAAGGCGGTGCGCAGCGCCTCCTGGCGGCGCGCCACCGCCGACAGCGCTGCGTCGAGGGTGGGGAGATCGAGCGGGCCGTCGACGCGGACCTGGGCGAGGACCCAGCCGGCGCGGCTCGTCGGGGCGATCTGCTCGGCGAGCCAGAGCTGCATCTCCAGAGCGGAGGCCGGCTGGACCCGCACCGTCGCGTGGTCGGTCACAGGGAAGCTCCTTGCCCGCGCCGTCGCAACGCGGCGCTCATGCGTTCCAGGGTCTCTTCCAGGACCCGCGGGGACGTCCCGAAGTTGAGCCGGACGAATCCATCGCCGCCGGCTCCGAAGGCCGGACCGGAGAAGAGGAGCACCTTGGCCTCGTCGCGGAAGAAGGGCATGGGGTCCGGACCGATCCCCAGCTGCCGGCAGTCGAGCCAGGCGAGGAACGTGGCCTCCGGAGTCCGACATCGGATCCCCTCCGGGAGCCGCTCGGCCAGCAGCCGCCGGTTCCGGTCCAAGATGGCCAGAACCTCGTCCAGCCAGGCGTCGCCCGAGGTCCAAGCGGCCTTCAGTGCCTCGACCGCGAGCACTCCCACCTGGCCGAAAAGCAGCCCGCGCCGCGCGTCGACGGCATCCCGTACGGCCTGCGGTCCTATGTGTGCCAGCGCGCAGCGGATCCCGGCGAGGTTGAACGCCTTGCTCCCCGAGGTGAGGGTGACGGTGCGGGCGGCGATTTCCGGGCTGAGCGAGGCGAAGGGAATGTGCTGGTGCGGGGCATGGGTCAGATCCGCGTGCACCTCGTCGGAGATCACCAACAGGTCGAACATGAGCACGAGTTCCGCGAGCGACTCCAGCTCGTCACGGCGGAACACCCGGCCGGTGGGGTTGTGGGGGTTGACGAGGAAGAGCACCCGGCAGCGCCCCGAGCCCTCGTCCGCCGCGGTCCGCTCCATGAGCGCGGGATCGAACTCCCACCCGCCCGCGCTCTCCTGGATCGGAACGGTCAATGCCCGGCGGCCGATCCTCTCGATGACCTCGACGAACGGCGGGCAGGCGGGGGTGTGCAGAAGGACCGCGTCGCCGGGGGCGGTGGCGATCCGGAGCGTCGCGAGCATCGCCTGGTTGATGTCCGTGAACAGCCGGACGTGCGTGGGATCAGGCCTGTGGCCGTACCGGTGCCGCGTCCTCTCGGCGAACACCTCGCCGAGCGGGCCGCCACGGCTCTCGTCGAACCACGGGGGGTAGCCGAGATCGCCGTCGGCGCGGCGCAGCAGGGCCTGGCGTATCGCGGGTGCGGTCGGAAAGTCCATGTCCGCGACCCAGGAGGCCAGCATGCCATCGCCCGCGGTGGCCCACTTCTCCCCGTCCCGCTGTGACAGGCGGCTCAGTTCCAGGAAGTCGAGAGCGGTTGACGAAGTGTCGGCGTTCATAGTCCTGTTCCGTGTCGGTTGGATGGCGAAGCGCTGTGCGGACCAATGTCGGTGGAGTGCCGCACGACGGAGCGGAGGCTGGCACGGAAAGCCTGCGGCATAACCTGCGGCAGTAAACCGATCGCTCGGCGGAATTCCTGCGGTTCCCCAGCTCTCCAGTCGCATCCCCACAGTCCTATTGGGTTACACGGGAGTTCCCCGAGTACCTCAAGGGGAGCACACAAGGCTATGCGGAAGCCTTTGGCCGCGATGTGTGATGTCGGTCACATTGCGGCGTTCGCAACCCGCCGGTACTGTCGCCAACAGCGCCTTCCTCAGCCCGGATTAGACGCTGAGGCTGGTCGCTCGCAAAGCTTGGAGCCTCCTGGCCCGGCAGTCGGTGCGCACATGCGCCCATCCGATATTCACAGTCGAATTACATCTGCGATGTCGAGAATCTGTGACAGGAGTCAGGAATTGTCCTCCCGTGCTGCCCAAATCCCTGCGGACCGGCCGCGTGGCGTCGACGCACCCCGTTGCACGGGGGTGTTACGCCGAGACATTCCCGGTCTTTACGCCGGCGCCGTCAGGGATGTGGCGGTTTCCTGTGCGACCGCCCCGGAGAGCGTGCTGCTCGCCGGCTTCGCCGCGCTGCTGTACCGGTATTCCGGCCAGAACCAGGTCGAGTTCCACGTGCACCGCGAAGGCGGTGAGGACTCGCTGCTCCGCTTCTCCGTCACCGGGGAGAGCACGCTCCGCGGACTGGCCGGTGCGGCCGGTACCGTGGCGGCCCCCGGGAAGGAGCCCGCGCGCATCGGCGTACGGTTCGGTGCGGATCGGGCCGGCGAGGGCGATCAGCCGTACGAGGTCGAGCTCGTGCTGCCAGTGGCCGAGGCGGCGTCCCGGTCGGTCGCTCTCCACTTCGACGAGCGACTCTTCGAAACGGCGACCGGTGACCAGCTGCTCGCCCACTTCCAGAACCTGCTGGAGGACGGCGCGAACCGGCCGGACCAGGCGCTGGCGGATCTCGTGCTTCTCACCGGGCCCGAGGTGCACCGGATCCTCGTGGATTGGAACGACACCGCCGTCCAACTGCCCCACGAGGAAAGCTGTCTGCACGAGGCGTTCGAGGAGCGGGCCGCGCGGTCCCCCGAGGCCGTCGCCGTGATCCAGGGAGCGACCCGGCTGACGTTCCAGGAGATCAACGTCGCGGCGAACCGGCTGGCACATCATCTGAGGGACTTGGGCGTCGGACCCGACGACCGCGTCGGCCTCTACCTCGAGCACTCGCCCGATCTGCTGATCTCGATGCTCGGGGTGCTCAAGGCCGGCGGGGCCTATGTGCCGCTCGACCCCGGCTATCCGCAGGCCCGGGTGTCCACCATGATCACCGGCGCTTCCTGCGTGGCTCTGATCAGCCGGAGCGAGCTCGCTGTCGCACTGACCGGGGCGGACTCCGTACGGCCGGAACTCCTGGTGCTGTTGGACCGCGAGACCGCCGCCCTGTCCGCGCGGCCCGATCACGATCCGAAGGCCCAGGCCGGGCCGGACAACCTCTGCTACGTCATGCACACCTCCGGTTCCACCGGAAAGCCGAAGCCGATCGCGCTGCGCCACCGGGGCGTGATGAACAACATCGAGGATCTCAACTCCCGCTTCGCGGTGGGCATCGGCGACAGTGTCCTCGGCCTGTCGTCCCCGAGTTTCGACATGTCGGTCTACGAGTTCCTCGGGATGACGGCAGCAGGCGGCACTCTCGTCCTTCCTGCGCCCGGCCGGGCCAAGGATCCGGCGCACTGGGCCGAACTGGCGGCGGACCACGGGGTCACGGTGTGGAACACCGCACCGGCGCTGCTGGAACTGGTACTCGATCATGTCGAGCACGGCGGGGCTGGCGGGCCCTCGCCGGTGAACGCACTGCGGCTGATCATGGTCGCCGGAGACTGGATCCCGCTGAAGCTGCCCGGACGCGCCCGCGCGGCCGCGCCCGATGCCAGGTTCATCTCCCTCGGTGGGGCCACCGAGGCCTCGATCTATTCGACGATATTCGAGGTCGAGGCCACCGACCCCACCTGGAGGAGCATTCCGTACGGGCGCCCGATGGCCAATCAGCGCACCTACATCCTGGACGAGTCGCTTCAACCCGTCCCGCCGGGTGTGACAGGCGAGTTGTACCTCGCCGGCGTCGGCCTCGCGCTCGGCTACCTGGACCAGCCCGCCCTCACCGCCGAGCGATTCAGCGAGTGGACCTGTGGCCCCGTGGCCGACGAGCGGCTGTACCGCACCGGCGACCTGGCGAGGTTCGGTGCCGACGGACTGATCGAACTGATCGGCCGGACCGACCTTCAGGTGAAGATCCACGGACTGCGGGTGGAGCTGACCGAGATCGAGTCCGTACTCCGCGACCATCCTCAGGTCAAGGAAGCGGCGGTGACCGCACGGACCGATGCCGTCGGCGTCCCGGTCCTGGTCGGATACGTCGTGCCGCGCGACGGCGAAGTCCTGGACCCGGAGGACATCCGCAGGACCCTCGCCGCCAGCCTCCCGGCTCACATGGTTCCCGGCACTGTGCTCGTGCTGCCGGCCATGCCGCTGAGCCCCAATGGGAAGCTGGACCGCAAGTCGCTTCCCACGGCCCCCTCACCGCACGATGAGCGCCGTGGCGGCACCGTGCCCGCGGGTGCCGAGCCCAGCGGTCCGTGGGAGAAGCGGATCGCCGCGGCCTGGCGGGACGTTCTGGGGATCGAGGCGATCCGGCGTGACGACGACTTCTTCGCCCTGGGCGGCGACTCGATGACGGCCATGCGCGGTATGGCGCAGGTGCCCGAGATGACGTTGGTGGCTCTGCACAGCCATCCGACGCTGCAGAGCCTGGCCGCGCACCTTGAGGCCACGGCGGCTCTGCCCGGGGCGGGGGACTCCGACCCCGGGCAGAGCGGCGCGGCGTAACAGGACGGGCCTGTCGGCAGGCGTCGTCGCCGAGGCGCTCGCGGAAGACGGCCGGGCACGCGGACGGTGGCCGGCCGGGCGGGCCGGATTCCCGGGCGTCCGTCGCGCGGAGTCCTTGTCGCACCACAGCCCGTCCCGCCGGTGTCGACAACCGCATCGGTCTTCGCGACAGCCGCGAACATGCCCGCTGATCACGCCGGCGCACCGGGAAAGAAACCCCGAGGCTTGGTCGGCCGGTTCGTGTGCGTTCGTGGAAACCCCGGTCGGAGCCCTCGGGCCGGCGCGCGCACGTGAATGAATGAGGAATGATGCGGACGTGTCATTTCTGAAGACACGGCCTGGTGAGGTCGAGTAAGATCACGGGTGAGTTCGAGGTCGCGCCGGGGGAGCCCTCGATCGAAGAGCTCCTGGACCGCCACGAGAAGAATGCGGCCAGGCTCTGGGAATGTCCCAGCCGGTGACGGACTGGGATGTGTGTTTGTCGGGAAGCGGAAGGACGAGAATGTCCATCGATGGCCCGCCGGAGTCATTTCGTCATCGATGTCCGTGTTCGAGGACAAGATCCTGGAAGAACCAGAATCCGGAGGACTGATGGCCACGCACGCTATTCAGAAGGTGCATTCGGGGGGTGGCGACATTCAGCTGCATCGCCCGGGGGGAGTGTCCGATCTGGACGCGTTTCGGGAACGGCGTCTGACGCGAAGGCGCCGGCTGTCGGACGACCTGGCGAGTGCGCGAACGGACACCCGCTATTTCCCTGTGCTGTCGGTACTGGCGCCCGTCATGACCCAGTCCGAGGGTGAGATCACCTATCCGGGCGACCCGATGTGTCTCTACACGGCGCTGAGCGTCGCCGTGCACCGTGCGGTGGCGGACGCCGGCCCGCTGGAGGACGCCGTGCACTACAGCGACCTCGCGCCCGAGTGGACCCGGTTCCCGTCCAAGGAGTACCGGCTCTCCGTGAGTGACGACGGATACCGGGCCTACGGCACGTCACCCAACACCGACCAGACGGTGTTCGACCCCCGGGTCTGGGACGACGCGGCGCGCACGAGATGGCTGCGGCTGCTGCGCGAGGTCCAGCCCAGGGTCGTGCTCATCAGCGCCGTGTCACCCGCGCACCGCTACGCGCTCGAGATCGCGAGGCTGGTCAAGCGCGAGGTCCCGGACGCCTTCGTCATACTCGGAGGCCGTCACGTGGACGAGACCGTCACCTGCACCCCCGACGGCCAGGCCCTCGTGGTCCAACCCAGCAGCACGGTGGCGGTCATCCAGGAGGGCAAGGTCCCCGGGGTGGTCGACGCCGTCGTCGGCGGCGAGGCCTACTTCGCCGTGGACCTGCTCATGCGGGCCCTCGCCCTTGCCACCGATCTCGACCGGCGTTGGGTGGACCGTGACCAGGTCCTGCCGTGCCTGCAGGGGCTGCTCGCCGAAGAGGGCCCCGTGCCCGGTGTGTCGGTCGTCGTCCTGGCGGCGGGGGAGACCTTCGACGCCGTTCCGCTCCGTGGCCGAACGCTCGACCTCGCGTCCTTACCCTCGCCGTACGAGGCATTCGCGATCCGATCCCGATTCCCCATCTTCACTCGCCCCGGGACGGGGGAGGTGCTGCGCACCGCGCACTTCATGGTGTCCAACGCCTGTCCGTACCGATGTAATTTCTGTTCCGAGTCGTCGCAGCTCACCGGGCTCAAGCGGTTCAAGGATGATGCGATAGGCACGGCGGCGGAGCGGGTCTGCGAATACGTCAGCTACGGCGCCGAGTCGCTCTTCTTCGACGACTCCGTCTTCTGGAGCGGTCGGTACCGGGACATCGAGAACTTCTGCGAGGAGCTCGGCCGGATCCGCCGGGACGAGAGCGGTTCACTCGAACCGCGTTACCGCAGATTCGTTCGCGAGGAAGGCGATGTCCAGCGGCTGCGCGACCTCCAGTGGGGTGCTCAGCTGACCGTGGACACCCTCGTCGCGCTACATTCAGCTGAAGAGTCGTCAAAAATACTGCGAAAGATGAAGGATGCCGGATGCAGCTACATCTACATCGGCATCGAGAGCATGTCGACGCAAGTCATGAACAACATTCACAAGAATATCCGCCGGGACGAACGGAAGCCCTGGAGGGAAAAGGTCAGGGAAGCTGCGGCCCTCGTCAAGGCGCAGGACCTGCAGCTGGGAACTTCCGTCCTTTTCGGCCTCGACGGTGAGACGCGGGACAGTATCGACGAGACCATCCAAGAAGTGGGCCGTCTCATCGACGACAAGCTAATCGATCTGGCCAGCCCGAACATACTCACCTATCACCCCGCGACGCCGGTCACGCGCCAGCACGGTATGCAGGACCAACTCGACTACCACTCCCCGCGCATCGACAACCGAAAGCCCTATATTTATTTCGAGGAAGCTTTTCCCGGTGTCGTCTCCGTCCTCCTCACCGAGGACGACATCTGGCACATTCACAGGGAGACCGAGAAACGCTGGGGTGGGGCCCGCAATGATGCTTCCGCAGTTCCTGTCCAGGAAGAGCAATCCGACAGCCCCCGGCCCGTCCACGCCGGACTATGACGACATCTGAAGGCGCCCACAGACTCCGGGCACGGCTGTAAGGGCTGAGCCGCTGGATGGCCTACGGGACTTGCCCACCCGAAGCCCCGTGACGACTCGACGGCTGATGGGGATACGCGACTCGATCGCTGCTATAGGACAACGCCGGCGAGGTCGTCCGCGGGATCGATGTGAGTCGAGCTGGCGGGAGGGGACATGACCAAGATCCGGGCCGGGGTGGATATCGGCAAGATGCACCCCCATGTCGTGGTGGTCAACGAAGAGGGCGAGTGGCTGCTGTCCCGCCGGATCGAGAAGGACGAGACTGAACTGCTGGCTCTGATCGGCGATATCCGACGATGTGCTGTTATCGGAGGTGCGCTCCAACCATCTGAGACACCGGTCTGTTGACCAAGATCATACGTACACCCCGCAGCTGTTTCTGGCCGCTGCCTGAACAGGAACGACGAGGATCAACCGCCGTGCATCGCACCATGATGAAGTCCAAGATCCACCGAGCCACAGTCACACAGGCCGACCTCCACTACGTTGGTTCGCTAACCATCAGCTCCGACCTCATGGAGGCCGCAGATCTACTGCCCGGCGAGAAGGTCGACATCGTCGACATCAACAACGGGGCCCGCCTCTCCACCTACGTCATCGAAGGGCCCAGGAATACAGGAATCATCGGCATCAACGGTGCCGCTGCGCGACTCATCAGCCCAGGAGATCTCGTCATCATCATCTCCTATGCGCAGGTATCTGATGAGGAGGCCCGCGACATGAAGCCCCATGTTGTCTTCGTTGACGAGGGCAACCGAATCATCACTGCCGGCCATGACCCCGCGGAGGCCCCACAGGACAGCGGACTCCTGCGTGGCGACAGGATCGTTCCTCCTTCCTCTCAAGACATGGCACGCCGGCAGAGCCGACTCGCTGGCTGACCTGGCCTCTGCGGCCAGCGCCTGGAACTGCTCGGTGGTGAGTTCGGTGCACCCGGTCTATGCGACCGGGGCGGGGGCCGCCGGTCCAACCCCTGGGTGAGTACCGCCGGGGCGGACGGTGGTGCTGTAGGCGGCGCTGGTGGGGGGTGGAGGAACTGCCGATACACCCCGCCCCGCTGCGCACGCTGTCCCATGAACTTTCCTTCTCTCGACCTGCTGGTGAATCTGGGCAAGAGTGGCTGCTGTGTCGGGTGTGGCGGCAGAGCGCGTTGGGCGGTGCCGAAGCACTCAGAACCGGATGGCGAGGACACGCTCAAGACGACACACCGTCCGGAAGATCACTATCCGTATCCAGTGGGTAGTCGACCCTGATCCGACCAGACCGCCTCGTCTGGCCAGGGGCAATGCAGGACGGGCTGCTGCGGTCGGCAGAAGGGTCCTGCTGAAGGGTCGACAGATTGCTGTCACTCGCGGTGACGAAGGCCGGTCCGGGGGTCTGGGGACCATTTGGGGACCAGCTTGGGACCGCGCCTGGTGAGCGCCTATGAGCGCTCGTAGGCGATAACGGGCATCTATGTGCGAACTTGAACCCGCCTGGGCATCTGATGGGCTCTGGCGCTGTCGATCGTGGATCTCCATGAAGAGTTCCAACTTCCCTATTTTTCAATGTAGTTGAGCAGCGAAAAGCCGAGGCCTTGAGGCCTCGGCTGCCGACAATAGTAGAACCCCTTGACTGGGGGTCAAGGGGTCGCAGGTTCAAATCCTGTCGTCCCGACAGAATGTCGGAAGGCCGTTGGCCGGGAGAGATCCCAGGTCAGCGGCCTTTTTGTTGATGGTCCGACAGGTGATGGGCGGCTACGACGCCGCCGTTTTGTGATCTTGCTGGGGACCAGCTGGGGACCAGCTGGGGACCGCAGCCGTCGGTCGGAGGGCCGCCGCAACCTAGTGCGGCGGCCCCGCGTTCGCGCCTACACGAGGTCGCCGGCCTGCCAGCCCGGGGGGACCTTGGGCAGTCCGATCAGGGCGTCGATGTTCAGGTGCTCGGCGAGCAGGGACTTGAGGTTGCGGCCGTCGATGAGGCGGAGGCGGCCGTTGCGGTGGGCGAAGTCGTAGCTGTCCTTGCCGAACCACGAAGTGGTGACGACGATGCCGTAGCCGGCGTCCTTGTCGTGCATGACGCCGGACATGGCGCGGACGGTGTTCACCGGGACCACGTTCTTGGAGCGTTTGGCCTGGATGGCGAAGATGGTGGATCCGGTCGGGTCGGTCAGTGTCGCGACGGCGTCTACACCGTCGTCGCGGGAGCCCTGGGTGCGCCAGGTCTCGTAGCCCCTGGCTTCGAAGAGTTCGCGCACCAGGCGTTCGCAGTCGTAGGGGTTCATCTGGAGCAGGTCGGGCCGGCTGTCCAGGGTGGCGACCACGGCGGTGTCGGTGGTGATGCGGTAGCGGGACAGGTCGGCCTCGACGACGGGTGTGACCGGTTCCAGGTCGTGGGGGTGTTTGGAGACGGTGGCGCCGAGTCGGTGGAGGCACTGCTGCGGGTCGAGCTTGGGCTCGTCCAGGACCAGTTCGGCGAAGTCTTTCCGCTGGGCGATGACGCTGACGACGCAGGCCCGGACGGTCTGGCCGGTCGCCCGGTCGGTGGTGTTGACGCGGCCGTTGAGGATGACGGTCTCCACGAACGAGGCCGGGGTGGCGGAGAATGCCTCGTCGAGCGCGCGCAGGGCCAGGCGGGCCACCAGTCGGGCGTAGGACTCGTGGATCTCGGCCTGCTTGGCAGGTTGGGGGACGACCTCGGCCCGCTGTGCGACGTAGCGGTAGGAGGCCACCGCGGGGACGATCTCGTGGTTGGGCAGCTCAACTTCGACCAGGAGCTGCTGGGCCTCGGGGACGTAGACCGCCTGGGCCGCGGTTCGGCAGCCTGGGGGGACAGGGGAGCGCTGCAGCAGATTCTCGATCCGCTCCGCGACGCCCTGAGGACCGTCGTGGGCGAACGCTTCTTCGACGTGCGGGTGCCATGCCTCCAGGCCCTCGGGGCGCAGCAGCAGGACTGATTCCAGTTCCTCGCGGCGCCGGTTGCACTCGGTGGTGCCTTCCTCGGCCTGGGCTTTGAGTCGGGCCGTCTCGGCTTGCCGGGCTTGCCGTTGGGCTTCCTTCTCGGCCTGGGCGTTCGCGCGCTTCTTCGCCTCCTCCTCGCGGCGTCGAGCCGTCTGGCGCTTGGCCAACTCGGCTTCTACGCGGGCGGCTTCCTTGGCGCGGGTGGCTTCCTCGCGTTGGAGGTGCTTCTCGCCGGCGGCCAGGAGCCGGGCGTGTTCGACGGCTGGGGCCACCTTCCGTTTGAAGTTCCACCCTGGGGCTGGACACCTGGAGACTGGGACATGTGAGCCCAGAGGAAGCAGTTTCAGGTGGGAAGCAACAGCAACATGAGTAAGCGGTACACGGCGGAGTTCAAGAGGGACGCGGTCGCGCTCGTCCGGTCTTCTCCGCACCGGAACGTCACCGAGATCGCCCGGGAGCTGGGGGTCAGCCCGGAGGGGCTGCGGGGCTGGGTCAAGCAGGACCGCACCGATCGGGGCGAGGGCCGGCCCGGTGACCTGACCAGCCCCGAGCGCGAGGAGCTTGCCCGGCTTCGTCGGCAGAACCTCGAGCAGCAGAAGACGATCGAGATCCTGCGCAAGGCGGCCGCCTATTTCGCGGCCGAGACGAATCGGTGATCCGCTTC
>NZ_JBHWDU010000048.1:0-60150 GCF_042734825.1 Kitasatospora sp. NPDC059648
AGCCCGGGGACGGGGTCGATCACCTCGACGGTGTGGCCGAGCGAGAGGTACACCTCGCGCAGCCGCTCCCACTGGAGCAGCGCCAGTTCGCGGTCCACCGGCTTCTCGGGGTGCATCCACGGGTTGATGGAGTACGTCACGTCGAAGTGCTGCGGACGACACATCAGGAGTCGGCGCGCGGTGGCCCTCCGGGCCGCCGGCCGTATCGGCTCGGGCTGAGTACCGCCACTGGACACAGGGATCTCCTCTGCGATGGTGGTTTCAGGAGAGGGCAAAGGGTGCCCGGTCGCCGTGCGGACCGCGGCGCCGGTGGGGGATCGCGAGGGCCCGGTCACGAAATGCCGTCATCGTCACGATCCTGACATGTCATCGGCAAGCCCACAATCACCGGACCCTAGCAGTCGACCTGCCCATTGTCCCGGGTGTTCATGCCACGAACGGCCGACTGGACTCCGCCGCTCCGCCCGGCCGGCGGGCTCTCCGCCGCCCGCGGCCCCGGCGACATAACGGGCACAACCGCTCTGTTACCCCTCCAACCGTCCCAGGGGGGATCAATGATCCGGGGCCTTGACTTCCCCGGGCGTAGTCAATAGCTTGCGCCGGAGTGCCCAGATGCCCCGAACCGCGCAATCACGACCCGGCATCGCCGAGCTCCACCGGAATTCCGGCGA
This sequence comes from Kitasatospora sp. NPDC059648, assembly GCF_042734825.1. NCBI lineage: Bacteria > Bacillati > Actinomycetota > Actinomycetes > Kitasatosporales > Streptomycetaceae > Kitasatospora > Kitasatospora sp. NPDC059648. The sequence goes on from NZ_JBHWDU010000048.1 coordinate 672, forward strand.
TCCGCGGGATGGAAAGGTCGGACCGCCGGATGACGAACCAGGACACCGGGACCGGAACGCCGGCCGAGGAACAGCACCCCACCCTCCGGGAGATTCCGCTCGCCCACCCCCAGGAACGCCTCTGGTTCCTGCACCAGCTCCATCCGGACGTGCCGGTGTACAACGAGCCGGCCGCCTACGGGATCACCGGCGAGCTCGACGTCCCGGCGCTCACGGAGGCGATCCGGGCGCTGGTCGGACGGCACGAGCCGCTCCGTACCGGATTCGCCGCCCGGGGGGACCGGCCGGTCCAACTGATAGCCGACGAACTGCCCTTCGAGCTCCCGGTGGAAAACCTCGGAACCGATGCCGGAGCGGTCCTGCGCCGGCTTTCCGAAGCCGCCTCGAAACCCTTCGACCTGAGCCGCCCCGGGCTTTTCGACATCCGGCTGGCGAAGCTGTCCGAAAACCACCACATCCTGTACCTCAACCTCCACCACCTCATCACGGACGGCCTCTCCGGCCGACTTCTGATCGATGAGATCGGCCGTTCCTATCTGAACGTGAAAACCGGTCGTCCGCCGGTTTCCGAGCCGCTCGCGGTGAGTTATTCACGGTATTCGGTGCAGCAGCGCGAGCGCCTCGCCGGCGCGGCAGCGGAAGCCGACCTGGCGCACTGGGAGTCGGTCCTGACCGGCGTTCCCGGCCTGCTCCGGCTGCCCACCGACCACCCGCGCGGAGCCACCCAGGACTTCACCGGGGCCGACGTCCGCTTCAAGCTCTCCGGTTCGTCCACGCAACGCCTCACCGAAGTCGCCAAGCAGCACAACGCGTCGCACTACATGGTCCTGCTCGCGGCGTTCAACCTCCTGCTGCACCGCTACTCCGGACAGCAGTCCCTCGTGGTCGGCACTCCGGTCGCGAACCGGCCGGGCGACGGCCTGGAACAGACCCTCGGATTCTTCGTCAACACCCTCCCGATCCGCAGCGACCACACCCCCGGGCAGACCTTCGCCGACTACCTGGGCGCCCTGCGCGAGACCTGCCTGGACGCCTTCGCCCACCAGGAGACCCCGTTCGACCACATCGTCCAACGCCTCGGACTGCAGGGCGAACTGAGTCACGCCCCGCTGGTGCAGACGGTCTTCGCGTACAACCACAGCCGGCACCGCCCGCAGCTCGCCGGTCTGGAGGTCCGCCCGCTCGACGTGCGCACCGCGACCGCCCGGTACGAGCTCGGCCTCTACCTGGACCGCTCGCCGCAGGGCGGTCTGGACGGCCGGTTGGAGTTCGCCACCGCGCTCTTCGACCGCACCACGGTGGCCCGGCTCGCCGAGAACTACCGGACGCTGCTCGACGGGCTGTTGGCCGACCCCGACCGGCCGCTGGAGGCGTACGAGCTCTGCTCGCCCGCCGAACGCGCCCTGATCGCCCGCTGGAACCGCACCGGGGCGGAGTTCCCGGACGAGCGCTGCGTGCACGAGTTGTTCGAGGCGCAGGCCGCCCGCACCCCGGACGCCGTCGCGGTGAGCGCGGCGGACGGCGAGCTGACCTACCGTGAACTGGACCGCCGCGCCTCGGCACTGGCCGCGCACCTGCGCGGGAGCGGGGTCGGCCCGGACCAGTGCGTCGGCGTGTTCGTCGAGCGCTCGGTGGCCCTGGTGGTGGCCCTGCTCGGCATCCTCAAGGCCGGCGGCGCCTACCTGCCGCTCGACCTGGCGGCGCCCCGCGCCCGGCTGGAGCAGATCCTGCGGGACGCCCGGGCCCGGGTGGTGCTGACCGGCGGCGTGCCGCTGGAGCCCTTCGACGGCATCGAGCCGATCGGCCCGCTGCCGGAGCCGGACCCGACGGACGGCCCCGGCCACTCCGGCTACCCCGAACAGGCGGCGCGTCCGGAGCACCTGGTCTCGGTGTACTACACCTCCGGCTCCACCGGAGCCCCCAAGGGCGTGGCCAACCGGCACCGCGGCTGGGTCAACCGGCTGACCTGGATGCAGCGCCGGCACGCCCTCCGCCCGGGCGAGACGGTGCTGCACAAGACCACCCTCACCTTCGACGACTCCGCCCTGGAGATCTTCTGGCCGCTGTCCGTCGGCGGCCGGGTGGCGGTGCTGCCGCCCGACCTGCACCGCGATCCGCAGGCCATCGTCGAGGCCCTGGCCCGGCACCGCTCGGTGTACCTCCAGGTCGTCCCCAGCATGCTCAACTCCGTGCTGGACGTGGTGGAGCAGCGCGGCGCCGCCGGGCTGGAGGCGCTGCGCGGCACCACCTCCAGCGGCGAGGCGCTGTCCCCCGGCACCGTGCGGCGGTTCCACGCGCTGATGCCCGGTGAGCTGCACAACACCTGGGGCGCCACCGAGGTCTCCATCGACTCCACCCACCACACCTGCACGGCCGAGGACGCCGAGGACCTCGCGGGCGCCGGACCGGTCAGCCTGGGCCGGCCGTTCGACAACAACACCGTGCACGTGCTGGACGCCTCGCTCCGGCCGGTCCCGATCGGCGTCGTCGGCGACCTGTACATCGGCGGCGTCGGCCTGGCCCGCGGCTACGCCAGCGACCCGGCCCGCACGGCCGCCGCCTTCGTCCCGCACCCCTCCCTGACCGGCGAGCGGCTCTACCGCACCGGCGACAAGGGGCTGCTGCGGCCGGACGGGCGACTGGAGTTCGTCGGACGCACCGACCACCAGGTCAAGATCCGCGGCATGCGGGTGGAACTGGGCGAGATCGAGGCGGTGCTGGAGGCCCACCCCGGGGTGAAGGAGGCGGTCGTCCTGGTCCACGAGGGCGAGAACGGGCTGCGCCGCCTGATCGCCTACCTGACCCCGCTGCGGCCCGACCGGCGGCCCTCCGCCGAGGAGGTGCGCGCCCACGTCGGACAGCGGCTGCCGGAGTACATGGTGCCCTCCTTCGTCACCGTCCAGGACCGCTTCGAGGTGAACACCAACGGCAAGATCGACCGCGGCACGCTGGCGCCCCCGGAGCGCCTGTTGGACGACGCCGAGGCCCCGGGCGAGCCCTGCGAGGGGCCGGTCGAGGCCTTCGTCGCCGACATCTGGCGCGACCTGCTCGGCCTGACCCGGATCGGGGCGCTGGACGGCTTCTTCGCCCTGGGCGGCAACTCCCTGGTCGCCACCCGGTTCGTCTCCCGGGTGCGCCAGCGGGCCGGCATCGACCTGCCGCTGATGTCGGTCTTCACCAAGCCGACGCTGCGCGAACTGAGCGCCGAGGTCCAGCAGTTGCTGGTACGCCGGCTGGAGGAGATGAGCGAGGCCGAGGCCGGGGAGCTGCTGCGGCAGCTGTCCTGAGCGCGGAGCCACCCGAGCGCGGGCAGACCCGACCGCCGGGCCGGCGGTCCGACCACTTCTCGACCACTTCTCGACCATGGGGGAGACCGACATGCCTGACGAGCGATCCGGCGTGGAACCCGTCGGCACGGGACCGACCGGCGCGGGACTGACCGGGCTCAAGCGCGACCTGCTGCGCCGGATCCTCTCCGGCGACGCCGCGCCCGATCCCGTCGACGGGCTGCGCCGCCGGCCCCGGGAGGGCCGGATCCCGGCCTCCGCGGCGCAGCGGCGGCTCTGGTTCATCGACCACCTGAACGAGTCCAGCACCTCCTACAACGTGCCGTTCGCGCTGCGGATCTCCGGCCCGCTGCGGGAGGACGCCCTGTGGTGGGCCTTCGACGAGCTCCTGGCCCGGCACGAGGCCCTGCGGACCACCTTCGGCTTCACCGGCGAGGAGCTGTTCCAGGAGATCGCGCCGTCCGTGCGGGTGGCCCGCAACCGCCACGACCTGCGGGGCCTGCCGGAGACGGAACGCGGGCGGGCGGCCGAGGAGCTGATCGCCGAGGAAGCCCGGCGCCCGTTCCGGCTGGACGGCGAACCGCTGCTGCGGGTGGTGCTGATCCGGGTGCGGGAGGAGCTCAGCCACGTCCTGGTCAACCTCCACCACATCGTCACCGACGGCTGGTCCGAGGGCATCCTGTTCCACGAGCTGGGCGTGCTCTACTCGGCCCGGGTGCGGGGTGTGGAGCCCGAACTGGCGCCGCTCGGGCTCCAGTACGCGGACTACACCGGCTGGGAGGCCGAACACTACGTCCGGGACCTGTACGAGCAGCAGCTCGGCTACTGGCGCGAGCGGCTCAAGGACGTCCCCGCCGGGCCCGCCCTGCCGACGGACCGGCCGCGCCCGGTCGAGCCGAGCATGCGCGGGGCCTCGGTGCCGGTCGCGGTGCCGTCCGACCTCCAGGCGGCCCTGCGGCGCTGGGGCGGCGGCGAACGGGCCTCGCTGTTCACCGGCGCCGTCACGGTGCTCGCCCAGCTGCTGCACCGCTACGGCGGCGAGGACACCGTGGTGATCGGCGTGCCGGTGGCCAACCGGGCCCGCCGCGAGCTGGAGCCGGTGGTCGGGTTCTTCTCCAACACCGTCGCCCTGCGGGTCGACCTCGCCGACCGGCCCACCCAGGCCGAGCTGCTGGACCGGGTCCGGACCGTCTCGGTGGAGGCGCTGTCCCACCAGAACGTCCCGTTCAACCAGGTCGTGGAGGCGCTCGGGATCCAGCGCGCCCCGGGCACCAATCCGGTCTTCCAGGTCATGTGCTCGGTCAACCAGGCCACCGCGCCGCCGGCCCTGGCGGACTGCGGGGTCGAGCTGGTGGACCTGGACAACGACACCTCCAAGTTCGACCTGGAGCTGGTCGTCACGTACGACCGGGACCGGGTCGACTGCCGCTTCGAGTACGCCACCGATCTGTTCGACCGGGCGACCGTGGAGCAGCTGGCCGGGCACTTCGAGCTGCTGCTGGCCGAGTTCCTGGCGCGGCCGCAGTCCCGCACCGGGGACCTCGCCCTGGGCGGCGACGGGCCCGGCGGGGTGCCCTCGGACGGGGTGGTGCTCACCGACCGGTACGGACAGCCGTGCCCGGTCGGCGTGTTCGGCGCCGTGACGGTCGCGGGCGTGCCGGACGGCCGCACCGCCCGGCAGCTGCGCGACGGCACCCTGGAGTACCGGGACGAACCCTCCGCCGCCGCCCCGGCGTCGGCGCCGGCCCCCGCGGCGGAGGCCCCGCGGACCGGCACCGAGCGGCGGCTGGCCGCGATCTGGAGCCAGGTGCTCGCCGGCGGGACGCCCGGCCGGGAGCAGGACTTCTTCCGTACCGGCGGCGACTCGCTGCTGGCCACCAAGGTGGTGGCCCGGGTGCGCCGGGCCTGGGGCGTCAAGCTGTCGGTCCGCCAGATGCTGCGCTCCCCCACCCTGGGCGCGCTGGCCGCCGAGATCGACCGGCTGGTCGCCGAGCGGGGCGCGGAACCGGCGCCCCAGCCGTCCGGGCCGGCCCCGGTGGCGCGTCCGGCGACGCTGCCGCTGTCGCTCGCCCAGCGCGGGATCTGGTTCAACAACCAGGTCGAGGGCCAGAGTTCCTACTACCACATGCCCTTGGCGCTGCGGCTGACCGGTCCGCTGGACCGGGCGGCGCTGCACGCGGCGCTCGGTGACGTGCTCGCCCGGCACGAGAGCCTGCGCACGGTGTTCCCGGTCCGCGACGGCGAGCCGTGCCAGGTGGTCCGGGAGCCGTTCGAGCCCGCGCTGCCGGTGCTTCCGGTCGAGGCCGGGGACCTCGACGGGGCGCTGCGCGAGGCCGCGGCCCGGCCCTTCGACCTGAGCGGCGAACCGCCAGTGCGGGCCTGCCTGTTCGAGGTCGGCCCCGACGACCACCTGCTGCTGATCGTGATCCACCACATCGCCTGCGACGGCCTCTCCTGGCAGCCGCTCTGCGAGGACCTGTCGACGGCCTACTCGGCCCGGAAGGTCGGGGCCGCGCCGCGCTGGGAGCCGCTGCCGCTGCAGTACCCGGACCACGCCCTGTGGCAGCACGAGGCGCTGGGCACTGCGACGGACCGTGACAGCGGGCTCGCCCGGCAGCTCGCGCACTGGACCGGGCGCCTGGCCGGGCTGCCCGAGGAACTGCCGCTCCCGACCGACCGGGTGCGCCCGGCCACCGCCGACTACCGGGGCGACACCGTGCCGCTGGCCGTCCCGGCCGCGCTGCACCGAGCGATCGGCGAGCTGGCCGGCTCCGCCGGGGCCAGCGTCCACATGGTGGTGCAGGCGGCGCTGGCCGCCATGTTGACCCGGCTGGGCGCGGGCGGGGACATCCCGCTGGGCACGGCGGTCGCGGGCCGCTCGGAGGAGTCCCTGGAGCGGCTGGTCGGCTGCTTCATCAACACCGTCGTGCTGCGCACCGACACCTCGGGCGACCCGAGCTTCGCGGCGCTGCTGGAGCGGGTGCGGGAGACCGACCTGGCCGCCTACGCGAACCAGGACGTCCCCTTCGACCTACTGGTGTCCGCACTGAACCCGGCCCGCCAGCCGGGCCGCAACCCACTGTTCCAGGTCCTGCTGTCGGTCGCCGGCCGGCCCGAGGCCTGCCCGGAGCTGGCCGGGCTCCGGGTGGAGCCGGTGCTGTTCGAACTGCCGGTCTCCCCCTTCGACCTGGACTTCTCGCTGGTCGAGCGGCAGGGCGCGGACGGCGGCCCGGCCGGGATGCTGGGGCACGTCACCTACAACACGGCGCTGTTCGACCGGCGGACCGTCGCAGCGCTGGCCGAGCGGTTCACCACCCTGCTCGCGTCCGCCGTCGCCGAGCCGGCCCGGCCGCTGTCCGAGTTGGAGCTGCTCCCGGCGGCCGAGCGCCGACGGATCGTGGCGGACTGGAACAGCACCGGCGAGGGCGTGCCCGCGGTGACGCTGGCGGCGCTGTTCGAGACCGCCGCCGCCCGGGCCCCGCAGGCGCTTGCCCTGGAGCACGGCGACACCCGGCTGACGTACCGGGAGCTCGGCGCCCGGGCCAACCGGCTGGCCCGGCTGCTGATCGGGCGCGGGATCGGCCCGGAGCAGTTCGTCGCCGTGGCGCTGCCGCGCGGCGTCGAGCTGGTGGTGGCGGTGCTCGCGGTGGCCAAGGCCGGGGCCGCGTTCGTCCCGGTCGACCCGGGCTACCCGGCCGAGCGGATCGCGTTCATGCTGGCGGACGCCGGTCCGGCCCTGGTGGTCACCACCTCGGACTCCGGGCTGCCGGAGACCGGGACGGCCCGGCTGGTGCTGGATGACGCCGCCACCGCGGAGCTGCTGGCCCGGCAGCCGGACGGCGATCCCATCGACGCCGACCGGACGGCCCCGCTCGACCCGCTCAGCCCCGCGTACGCGATCTACACCTCGGGCTCGACGGGTGTCCCCAAGGGCGCCGTGATGCCGCACACCGGTCTGCTCGCGCTGAGCGACCAGATGGCCGCGCGGCTGCTGATCGACCAGGGCTCCCGGGTGCTCCAGGTGTCCACGCCGAGCTTCGACGCCTGGGTGCTGGAGCTGCTGATGGCCTTCCCGATCGGGGCGGCCCTAGTGGTGGCCCCGCCGGGCCCGCTGGCCGGCGAGGACCTGGCGGAGTTCCTGCGCGAGCGGCGGATCACCCACGCCTTCCTCGCCCCGACCCGGCTGGCCACGCTGCCCCCGGTCGAGCTGCCCGCGCTGGTCGGCCTGGCCAGCGGCAGCGAGGTGCTGCCCGGCGACCTGGTCGGCCGCTGGTCGCCCGGGCGCCGGATGATCAACATCTACGGCGCCACCGAGTCCACCGTCATCTCCACCAGCACCGGCCCGCTCTCCGGCGACGGCGTGCCGACCCTGGGCGGGCCGAACCTGGACGCCCGGGTGTACGTGCTGGACGAGGCGCTGCGGCCGGTGCCGCCGGGCGTCCCGGGGCAGGCCTACCTGGCCGGCACCGGGCTGGCCCGCGGCTACCTGCACCGCCCCGCCCTGACCGCCGACCGATTCGTGCCCTGCCCGTTCGGGGCGCCGGGCGAGCGGATGTACCGGACCGGGGACGTGGTGCGCTGGACGCCGGACGGCGAGCTGCTGTTCGTCGGCCGGGCCGATGACCAGGTGAAGCTGCGCGGCCTGCGGATCGAGCTGGGCGAGGTCGAGTCGGCGGTCGGCTCGCACCCCGCGGTGGCGCACGCCGTCGCCGTGGTGAGCGGCTCGGCGACGGGCGACCGGCTGGTCGCATACGCCGTGCCGATGGCCGGGGCGGCGGTGGACGGCACGGCGCTGCGCGAGCACGCCGCCCGCACCCTGCCCGACTTCATGGTGCCCTCGACCGTGGTGGTGCTGGACGCGTTCCCGCTGCTGCCCAACGGCAAGGTCGACCGCGGTGCGTTGCCGGCCGCGCCGGAGCCCGAGGAGGAGTACACGGCGCCGCGCACGCCCGTCGAGGAGGCGCTCGCCGGGATCTGGCAGGACATCCTCGGGGTCGAGCGGATCGGCGTGCACACGGACTTCTTCCGGCTCGGCGGGCACTCCCTGATGGCCACCCGGATCCTGAGCCGGATCCGCTCCTCGCTGGGGGTCGCGGTCCCGCTGGTGCGGTTCTTCGAGCAGTCGACGATCGCCGGACTGGCCTCCGAGGTGGACCGGACCGGGCGGTCGGGCGCGGCGGAGCCGGCGGTGGTGCGACGCCGTCGTACCGTGCTGACCGACATCGCCCGGCCGGAGTGACCGGGCGGGCTCCGGAAACGACCGGACCGGCCCGCGGCGGGAGCTGCGGGCCGGTCCGTCGGTGTCGCGTCCGGGCGGGGGTCGTGCGGGGCGTGCGGGCTGTGCAGGGGCCGTACGGGGGCTCAGATGCCCAGGCGCTGCTTGACCTCGGCGAAGAACGGGATGTGCCGGTAGTCCTTGGCCTGCGGGTCGTAGTCGGTGTAGCGGTTGGTGAACTCCAGCAGCCCGGCGCGGACCCGGTCCAGCGGCTGGGTGCGGATCCTCCGCTCGATCGCCTGGATCTCGCCCAGGAAGGCGGCCAGCACCGCCGGCAGCTCCGGGGCCAGTTCGATCAGGCCGTCGCGCAGCCGGATGCCCCGGTGCTCCGTCAGGTAGCTGAACAGCAGCTGGGAGGCGACCGCGTCGTAGTTGGGACGCGGGATGCCCTCCACGGCGTAGCGCAGCAGTCGCTCGGCGAGGATGTACTCGTAGGCGGCCCGGGCCGGCTGCTCGGGCAGCTGCGCGTCGTCGAGGCAGACCAGCATGGCCGAGACGTCCACCCGGAGCTCCTCCAGCCCGGCCAGCGGCTTGAGCTTCTTCGCGTCCAGGAACTCCGGGATCGGCAGGTCGCCCTGCCGGTGATGGTACTCGTGCAGCCGGACCCACCAGGAGGAGGCGGCCTCGACGACGTCGTCGGGGGCGCCCTGGATCCGCGGGAAGCTCCCCGGTGCCATCACGGCGTCGATCATCTTCCGGGTGATCCGGTTGTGGCGCTCGACGAACTTGTCGATGAAGTAGAAGATCAGGTCGTCCGGGTCCTGCCGGCCGTCGAGATGGTTCTCCGGGAACAGGGCGACGACCACCCGGGACTCGAAGCCCTCCGACTTCGCGAGCAGGTTGACCGGCCGGGTGTTGCTGGCGTACCGGACGGCCAGGTGCGGGTCGCTCGGCAGGGTCCGGTACACCAGGTAGTCGAGCGACAGCCTGGGGAAGTACGAGGCGTCGAAGAACGAGAAGACGTGGTTGTCGCGCTCCTCGTTGATGTGCGCCTTGGTCGCGCGGAGCCGGGAGCCGTCCGGGCTGTCGCGCAGGTCGGCCAGGAAGGCTTGGACGATCGGCTCGCGGCTCAGCTCGGCGCTGTCCGCCAGCTCCTTGGCCAGCCGCTCCAGGAACACCGGGTCCCTCGGGTCTGCGACCGGCTGCAACCGGCGGCGCAGGGCGTTCACTTCGGCGATCACCGGCGCTACGGGGTCCACGACTGGTCCTCCTCTCCGCGCGGCCGGTCAGCCGGCCGGTGCGACGGTCAGGTGCGGGAACTCCGAGGTGGTGAGCATGACCCGGGCGCGCTGGACGGCGTTGAAGCCGGTGCCGTACCCCAGCCCGGTGAGGATCTCCCGGCCGGTCCGGCGGCCGTCCGCGGCCTCCTGGATCGCCTTGACCTCGGGCCAGGCGGGCCAGGAGGCCACCTCGGAGGCGTTCGGGTCGGGGTGGTACCCGCCGTCCCGGTCCAGGACGTGGCGGTGGCGCACGGCCTCCGGGCGGTCGAGCACGCCGTCCAGGAACATCCGGTTGCGCTCGGCGTCCGAGACCCTGGTGCCCGTGCCGGCGCGGTCGGGGCGCAGGTAGAACCAGAGCATCGGCGAGTTGTCCAGGTGCAGCAGGTTGACCAGCTGCCAGCGCGCCAGGTCCTCCAACCGCTCGTACGGGGCCAGCAGTTCGGGGTCGGTGAGGTCCAGGGTCCAGAGGAAGCGCCGGCGCATCTTGTCGAAGCCGTTAACCTTCGGGGCCTCCAGCAGCAGGCCGCACTCCCGGGCCAGCCCGGCCAGCGAGTCGACGTCGTAGGAGGTCTCGCAGGGGTTCATCCAGCGGTCCGCCCAGGCGGGTTCGGGGCTGCGCCGGGTGTCCTCCAGGTGCTTCGTCATGGTGCTCTCGACCTGGAGCGAGTCGGCCAGGCTCCGGGCCAGGGCGTACCGCTCGCGGTGGCCGTGCTCGGACTCGGGGGCCAGGATCCGCAGGGCCGCCTGGAAGGACTCGGCCTCCCGGCGGTGGAAGCGGTTGTAGACCATGAGTTCGAGCACGCCGTCGTCCCGCACCGCCGCGGACAGCCGCTCCAGGCAGCGCCGCGGCTCCGGGTTGTGGTGGATCACCCCGGTGCAGACGACCAGGTCGAACTCCCGGTCGTACCCGGCCCGGGTGATGCCCTGCCGCACCAGCCGCAGGTTGGTCACCCCGAGCTGCTCGGCGTTCTGCCGGCAGATGGCGAGCGACTCCGCGGAGACGTCGGTGCCGAGCACCTCGGCCGCGGGGAACTGGAGCGCCGTGATCAGCGCCTGGTTGGTCCCGCAGCCGGCGACCCAGATCCGGCGGATCGGCCCGAGGTCGGCTCGGCCGGTCTCCTGGCGGATCAGGGCGGCGTGGAAGTCCGGGTCGCTCATCCGGTCGAAGTAGACCGGCTTCCACGGATAGGGGAACGTCCCGTAGAACTCGGAGACGGTGGTCTCGTGCCCGATCAGCCCGTGCGGCGTCGACACTGTGCTACTCCCATTCGCTCAGGGTTGCGGTGCGGATCGGCGGCCGATCAGATCAGGGTCACCGAGCGGTCGAGCAGGGACAGCGCTCCGATGCCCACCCGCAGGCCGTCGTTGGCGTGGGTCAGGCTCGCCGACCGGAGGTCGCGGAAGTGCCGCTCCAGCGGGATCGGGGCGTCCTGGAGGTAGCCCAGCCGAAGACCGCCCAGCTGCACCATGTTGTCGACCGCCCGGAAGGCCAGGTCGGAGGTGGCCACCTTGAGGGCGTTGAGCTGGAGTTGGGTCCGCGGGTGGGCCAGCGAGCGGCCCTCGGCCCGGGCCAGGTCGACCTCCTCGCGGACCCGGGTGAGGTAGGCGCTGGCGAGTTCGAGGTCCACCCGGATCCGGGCGAGCCGCTCGTGGAAGAGGTCGGAGGCGCCGTCGGCCCGGCCGGACTTCCAGAGGAAGCGCACCAGTTCGCTCAGCGCGCCGCGGGCGGCGCCCAGCCAGCAGGCGGCCCAGGCGATGTGCGAGACCGGGATCATGCTCTCCCGCGCCACGTCGGCGAAACGGCCGGAGCCGCCGATGACGTTCCGGGCCGGGGCGCTGCCCTTGATGGCCATCCCGACGCTCTCGGTGGCCCGCATGCCGAGCGCGTTCCACTCGCCGGTGGTCGCCAGTTCCAGGTCACCGCGGTCGGCGTAGACCAGCGAGACCTCGTGCTCCGAGGCCTCCGCACCGGCCCGCATGCTGATCAGGTAGCCGTCGGCGTGCGCGCCGCCGGTCACCACCGGGGCGATCCGGTCGATGCCGACCCGGTCGCCCTCGGGGACCAGCGGGCTGTGGGCGGTGAACAGACTGGCGCCCCGGCCCTGTTCGCTGGTGACGGAGGCGATGAAGAGCTCCTCCGCGCCGATCCGGGTGAGCAGGTCGGCCTTGAGCTCCGCACTGCCGTACCGGACCACCGCGTCGACGTGCGACACGTGCATCGCCCAGATCTGGGCCGTGGACAGGCAGGCGCCGGCCAGTTCCTGGGCGACCTCGGTCCACAGCCGCGTGGAGGCGCCGGAGCCGCCGTACTCCTCCGGGACGGTCAGGCTGAGCAGCCGGTGCTCGCGCAGGGTCTCCAGCGACGCGGCCGGGAAGGCCGCGAGCCGGTCCGACTCGGCGGCCTGTTCACGCAGGACCGGCAGGATCCCGGCCACGATCTCGGCCGCGGCCGCCGACATCAGCCGTCCTTCCGAACCGCGTGGCCCGCCTGCGCGAGGGTTTCGGAAACCTCGGCCCACAGCGTGGCGGGTGTCGCGAAGATCTGGAAGTTGAGCAACTCGAAGGCGAACTCGACGTCGTACTCACGCTCCAGCTGCATCATCAGCTGGACGATTCCGATGGAGGTGAGACCGGCTCCCGAGAGATCCAGGTCCGGAACCAGTTCGGCGCCACCGGAAATCCCGGGGACGACCTTCAGGAGGACTTTCTCGAAACGGTCGTCCCATGGCCTGCTCACGGTGTTGCCCCTCCCGCTGTACGGAAAACCATCGCTGCTACCGGTGAATCCGGCTGAATTCGGCCACGCGATTCAGGACGCGTCGGCCGGCGACCTCGACGGGGATTTCAGGAGGTCTCGCCGGCCATTGCCCGGCGCAGGCTGAGCGGACGCATGTCGGTCCAGACCTCGGCGATGTGGTCGAGGCATTCCTGCTTGGTCCCGGTGAACCCGGGCGCGGTCCAACCGGCTGGCGGGGTGCCGTCCGCAGGCCAGACCGAGTACTGCTCCTCGTGGTTGACGACGACCTGGTAGGACCGGAGGTCCTCGTCGCTCTGCTCGCTCACGTGTCCCTCTTTCCGATCAAGGCCTGCCCCCGCACACCCGTCGACACGTATTTCCGCCCGGGTTCCTCATCGGCCGATCGAACGGCCGGGCAATCCGGCGACAGCGGGCCCATCGCCTCACGGCGGCCATAAGTCCGGTTCCGGGCAGGGGCTTCGATGCCAATGATCCTCTCCGCGTCCCACCCCGCTGTCAATGGCCGGAAGAGAAGTAGGGACGCCCGGACCGGGCTCCGCCCGAGCCGATATCCATACCCGCCCCAACCGGGACAGAAGCGAACTATTCCCACCCGCCGCTCCAACTCCCCGGCACACCCGGAAAACGGCTGTTGACAGGAGCATCGCCAACGCTAAGATCGACTTGGATCGACTTAGTGACTGCCGTCTGCGCACCGGAAGACCATATCGACGCCGCCCCCACCTCGCGGCCGATAAATGGGATGAAGAAAGGTCACGGCGCTTTGAGCAGCAATGAAAGCCCCAGCCCGGGCACGGTCGAGCAGGACGCCTTTCCGGCAGCCAAGGCGCAGGAGCAGCTGTACTTCGTGCAGCAGGTCATCGGCGACTCCCCCGCCTACCACGTCCCGGTCGTCTTCGCCCTGACCGGCCGGCTCGACGCAGCGGCCCTGGGACGCGCGGTGCGCCGGGTGGCCCGGCGGCACGAGGCGCTCCGGACGCACTTCACCCTCGGCGACGACGGACTCCGGCAGGTGGTCACCGATCGGCCCGCCGACTGGCGGATCGTCGACTGTGCGTCCGAGGGCGAACTGAACGCCCTGCTGCGGTCGGAGACCGACCGGCCGTTCGACCTGGAATCGCCCCCGCTGTTCCGCGCCGCCCTGCTGCGGCGCGACGAGCAGACCGCCCTCCTGGTGCTGACCATGCACCACATCGTGTGCGACGGATGGTCCCTGGGCATCGTGGTCGACGAACTGTTCCGCCACTACGACGCGTTCGCGGCCGGGCAGGACCTCGCCCTGCCGGCACCCGACTTCCAGTACGGCGACTACGCCGACTGGCAGCGCGCCTGGCTGCGCAGCCCCGCCGCCGAGAAGCACCTCGACTTCTGGTCCCGGGCCCTCGGCGGCGAACTGCCGGTCCTGGAACTGCCCGGTGACCGGCCGGCCGGCACCCCGGCCCCCGGCCACGGCGGCGGCCTGCTCACCTTCCCGCTGGAACCCGAACTGCTGGACGGCCTGCACGCGTTGGCCACCACCACCCGCAGCACGCTGTTCACCGTGCTGCTCGCCGCGTACAAGGTCCTGCTCAGCCGGTACACCGGGGTCGAGGACGTCATCGTCGGCAGCCCGGTGGCCAACCGCAGCCGGATCGAGTTCGAGCGGACGGTCGGCTTCTTCGTCAACATGGTGGCGATCCGCACCGACCTCGGCCCGGCCGTTCCCGGGCCGGTGGGGCCAGGGGCGGCCGGTCCGAGCTTCCGCGAACTGCTGCCCCGGGTGCGCACCGCCGCCCTGCAGGCCCAGGACCACCACGAGCTCCCCTTCGAGTCGGTCGTCCAGCTGGTCAACCCGCGCCGCGACCCCGGCCACGACCCGGTCTTCCAGGCCCTGTTCATGCTGGACGACACCACGACCGAGCCGCCCGCGGCGGAGGGGCTGGAGATCGTCCCGGTGCCGGTCCACTCCGGCACCGCCAAGTTCCAGCTCTCCCTCCAGGTGAACGAGCACGACGACCGGCCGGGCTTCGAACTCGAGTACCGCACCGACCGGTTCACACCCGAGTGGGCGCAGCGCTTCGCCGGGCACTACGCCCGGCTGCTGCGCCTGGTGGTCGAGCAGCCCGACCGCCCGCTCGACGAGCTGTTCGAACTCCCGGCGGCGGAGCGCGCCCCGGTCCGGGCGGACGGCCCTGGCCACGCCCCTGGCAGCGTCCGGCAGGACGGTGAGGACGGTGAGGACGGCTGGGACGACGGCTGGGGCGACGGCTGGGGCGACGAGGACACCCCGTACGTGGCACCGCGCGACGAGGACGAGCGGATCCTGGCCGAGGTCTGGCAGGAGGCGCTCGGCCGCAGCGACATCGGCATCGACCACAACTACTTCGAGGTCGGCGGCGACTCGATCCTCAGCATCCAGATCCTCTCCCGGGCCCGCCGGCACGGCCTGCGGTTCGAACTGCGCGACCTCCTGGTCGCCCAGACGATCCGCGAGCTGACCCCGCTGGTGACCCGCACCGCCCCCGAGGCCGAAGCGGCCCTGGAGCCCTTCGACCTACTGACGGCCGGCGACCGGGCCCGCCTGCCGGACGGCCTGGCGGACGCCTATCCGCTCACCTCGCTCCAGGCCGGCATGCTGTACCACAGCGAGCTGGACGCCGTGCACCGCGCCTACCACGACGTCGCCGGGTACCACCTGCGCGGCCCGTACTCACCGCCGGCCTGGCGCTCCGCCGTCGCCGCCCTGCTGGAGCGTCACGAGCTGCTGCGCACCTCCTTCGCCCTGCGCGACCTCAGCGAACCGGTCCAACTGGTGCACCATCAGGTCGCCGAGCCGCCGGTCACCTTCGAGGACCTCGGCGCGGTGCCCGCCGACGAGCAGCCGGAGGCGCTGCGCCGCCACTACGCGTGGGAGCGCGAGCACCCCTTCGACTGGGAGCGCCCACCGCTCATCCGCTTCCACGTGCAGCGCCGCTCGGCCGACACCTTCCAGCTCTGGGTGGTCGAGCACCACGCGATCCTGGACGGCTGGAGCGGCCGACAGCTGCTGACCGAACTCCTGGAGCTCTACCTCCAGGCCCTCGGACGGAGCGCCCGGGAGCTCCCCCCGCCGCCGCTCGCCCGGTTCCGCTCGCTGGTCGCCCTGGAGCGCGAAGCCGTCGCCGACCCCGCCCAACGTGCCTTCTGGCGTCAACAGTTGGACGGGATGACGGCGCTGCGGCTGCCGCGCACCGCCCCCGCCGGCGGGGTGCCGGACCTGGTGATGACCGAGTACGAGCTGCCCGAGCAGCTCTCCGCGGACCTGCTGCGGACGGCCGCCGAACTCGGCGTCCCGGTCCGGATCGCGCTGCTGGCCGCCCACCTGCGGGTGCTGGCGCTGCTCGGCGGCACCGAGGACGTGGTCTCGGGCGCCGTCTACAACGGCCGGATCGCCGAGGAGGACGGGGAGCGGGTCGTCGGCCTGTTCCTGAACACCCTGCCGGTGCGCGCCCGGATCACCGACCGCACCACCTGGGCCTCGCTGGTCGCCGACGTCGCCGCGACCGATCTCGCGCTCCAGCCGCACCGCCGGCTCCCGCTCGCCACCATCCAGCAGGACGCCGGCGGCGGGCCGCTGTTCGAGACCTTCTTCAACTACACCCACTTCCACGCGCCCGACGAGGGCACCGCCGGGGAACTGGAGATCCTCGACGAGTTCGGCGTGGTGCCGACCAACTTCCCGTTCGGCGTGGAGTTCATGCGCGACGCCCGGACCGGGCGGATCCGCCTGGGACTGCGGTACGACGCCGCACAGTTCGGCACCGAGGAGATCGACCGCTGGGCCGGCTACCACCTGACCGCGTTGCGCTCGCTGGCCGAGCAGCCCGGGGCGGGCATCGGCCGGACGGAGCTGCCGTCCCCCGCCGAGCTGGCGCAGCTCGACCGCTGGAACGACACCGCGACCACGTACCCCCGGCCGCACCTGCTGCACGTCCTGGTCGAGGAGCAGGCCCGGCTGACCCCGGACCGGATCGCGGTGGTCTTCGACGGCGGCACGCTCTCCTACCGGGAGCTGGATCGCCGGGCCGACGCCCTGGCCCACCGGCTGGTGGACCGCGGGGTGAAGCCCGGCGACCGGGTCGGGGTGTGCCTGGAGCGCTCTACCGAGCTGGTGGTCGCACTGCTGGCGGTGCTCAAGGCGGGCGGCGCCTACCTGCCGATCGACCCGGAGCACCCGGTCGCCCGGATCGGCACGATGGTGGCGGAGGCGGCACCGGCCCTGGTGCTGACCACGACTGCGCTCGCCGAACGGGTGGAGCCCTCCGGCGCGGCCGCCGAAGCGGTGGATGCCCGAACCGCCGAGACCGGGACGCCCGCCGGCGGCCCCCGGGTGACGGTCGACCCGAACGCCCCGGCCTACCTGATCTTCACCTCCGGTTCCACCGGCGTCCCCAAGGGCGTCGTGGTCTCGCACCGGGCGATCTGCAACCGACTGCTGTGGATGCAGGAGGAGTTCGGCCTCACCGAGGCGGACCGGGTGCTGCAGAAGACTCCGTACACCTTCGACGTCTCCGTCTGGGAGTTCTTCTGGCCGCTGATCCAGGGCGCCCGGCTGGTCGTCGCCGCTCCCGGCGCCCACCGGGAGCCGGAGGAGCTGGCGCGGCTGATCCGCGAACAGTCGGTGACCACCGTCCACTTCGTGCCCTCGATGCTCCGGGTCTTCCTGGACCACGCGGACCCGGCGGACTGCGCGAGCCTGCGCCTGGTGGTGTGCAGCGGCGAGGCCCTGCCCGCGGACCTGCGGGACGCCCACCACGAGCGCCTCGACGCGGAACTGGTCAACCTCTACGGCCCGACCGAGGCCGCCGTCGACGTCACCTGCTGGCGCTGCCGCCCCGGCGACGGTGCGGCGGTGCCGATCGGGCGTCCGATCGCCAACATCCGGATCCACCTGCTGGACGCCAGGATGAACCGGGTGCCGGTCGGCGTGACCGGCGAGCTGTACATCGGCGGCGTCGGCCTGGCCGACGGCTACCACGGCCGCCCGGACCTCACCGCCGAGCGCTTCGTCGACCACACCTGGCCGGACGGCGGCACCGAACGCCTCTACCGCACCGGGGACCTCGCCCGACGCCTGCCGGGCGGCGAGATCGACTACCTGGGCCGGGCCGACCAGCAGGTGAAGGTCCGCGGCATGCGGATCGAACTGGGCGAGATCGAGGCCGCGCTGACCCGCCACCCGGACGTCCGCGAGGCGGCCGTGGTCCTGCGCGGGCAGCGGCTGGCGGCGTACGTGGCGGCCCCGGCGGCCGTCACCGGCGACGCCCTGGCCGAGTACCTCGGCGACACCCTGCCCGAGTACATGGTGCCGAGCGTATGGACGCGGCTGGAACGGCTGCCGCTGGCCTCCAACGGCAAGGTGGACCGCAAGCTCCTCCCGGAGCCCGGTCCGGCCGCCCCGGCCGGGGAGCGGACCCCCGCGCCGCCGGTCACCGACGTCCAGCGCCGGCTGGTCCGGGTCTGGGAGGAGACCCTCGGGGTCAGCCCGATCGGCATCCACGACAGCTTCTTCGCGCTCGGCGGCCACTCCCTGGTGGCGCTCAACCTGGCCATGCGGATCCGACGCGAGTTCGGCCGCAAGCTCCCCGTCGCGGAACTCCTGACGCACAACACCGTCGCCCGGCTGGCCCCGCTGGTGACGGCGCCGGAGTCCGTCGACGAGGACCCGGCCCGGCTGCTGCCGATCCGCCGGGTCGGGGACGGTGCACCGCTCACCCTGGTCCACCCGGTCGGCGGCGGCGTGTTCTGCTACCTCCCGCTGGCCTCCCAGCTGCGACCGGGCCGGCCGGTGTACGGGATCGTCTCGGAGGGCCTGGTCTCCGGCAGCGTGGCCCACCTGTCGGTGGAGCGGATCGCCGAGAGCTACGTCGACCTGCTGGTGGCCAAGCAGCCGAAGGGCCCGTACCACCTGGCCGGCTGGTCCTTCGGCGCGGTGCTGGTCTTCGAGATGGCCTGTCAGCTGCGCCGCCGGGGTGCCGAGGTCGGCTCGCTGAGCATGATCGACGCGGCCTACCCGGGCCAGTTCGACGAGAGCCTGCGCGACGAGGACCTCGCGCTGCTGGTCTTCGTCGACGTGCTGCGGGCCGCCGGGATGGCCGTCCCGGAGCACGACGACGCGGAGTGGGCGGCGGCCCTCGCCGAGTTCCCGACGATCCACCGGAAGCTGCGCTGGCTGGTGAGCCGGCTGCCCACCGCGGCGGACGGCAAGGCCGCCGAACTGGAGCAGTGGGAGGCCTACTTCAAGGTCTTCACCACCAATCTCACCGCGCACAACGACTACCGGCCGGGCCGCTACCCGGGCGACGTGGTCTACATCGAGGGCCTGGACGGCGGCGCCATCGGCAGTGCCGGCGCCTGGCGGGCCGCGGTGGACGGCCGGTTCAGCGCGCACACCATCCAGGCCAGCCACTACGACATCCTCCAGCAGCCGCACGTCCGGCAGATGGCCCTGCTGGTGGACCGGGCCCTGGACGGATCCCTGGACGGGGCGCTCGACGGGGCGCTCGACTCCGCCGCGGACGGGACGCCCCGGTGAACGGCGCCGTGGACCGCGTGCGCACCGGCGCCGAGCTGGTGATCCCCGCGCGCCACAACGGACCGGACGGCTCGGCGCACGGCGGCTACGCCTGCGCCCGGATCGTCGCCCTCGCCGACGGCCGGCACGGCCCCGACCCGGCGGTGACCCTGCTGGCCCCGCTGCCGCTGGACACCCCGCTGGAGTTCCGGCCCGGCGAGCGCCGGTCCGGGCTGTGGCGGGGCGCCGAGCTGGTGGCCACCGTCACCCGGGCCCGGGACGGCCTGCCGTTGCCGCCGCCGGTCGGGCTCGCGGCGGCCCGCGCCGCCGCCGCCGGCTACCTGGGCCGCACCGGCCACCCGTTCCCCCGCTGCTGGGCGTGCGGGCCGGAGCGGGCCGAGGACGGCCTGCGGCTGTCCCCCGGCCCGGTGGCCCCGGGCACGGTGGCCTGCACCTGGACCCCGCGCGGCGCCCCCGGCACGGCCGTACCGGCCGAACAGGTCTGGGGCGCGCTCGACTGCCCGGGCGGCTGGGTGACCGACCCGCGCGCCCGCCCGATGGTGCTCAGCCGGATGACGGCCGGGCTCAGCGGGCCGGTGCGGGCCGGCCGGGAGTACGAGGTGGTGGCCGCCCGGCACGCGACCCACGGGCGGACGGTGGTCAACCTCACCGCCCTGTACGACGCGGACAGGCGGCCGCTCGCGCGGGCCACCGCGCTGTGGACGGAGGTCTGACCGCCCGACGGCCCCACCGCCCGACGACACGCCAGTTGCCCACGAAACCGGGCCCGTGACCGGCACGGTCCGGACCGCCCCGAAGGGACAGTTGATCAGCCCATGGCCACGGTAGACACCGCAGTGGTCCCCACCGGGGGCCTGACGTCCGTGTGCGACCGCTTCGCGTCCGTCGCGCGCGACCGGGCCGGCGCCACCGCCGTCCGGTCCGGCGACACCCGCCTGTCCTACCGGGAGCTCGACACCCGGGCGGAGGCCCTCGCGGCCCGGCTCCGGGCCGTCGGCGTGCGGCGCGGCGACCGGGTCGGGGTGCGCGTCGACCGCTCGGCGGAGCAGGTGACCGCCCTGCTCGGCGTGCTCAAGGCCGGGGCCGCGTACGTCGCGGTCGACCCGCAGGACCCACCCGCCCGGTCCTCCGCCCTGCTCGCCGACGCCGGCGCCCGGGCGGTGCTGGCCGGTCCGGACCTCGCCCTCACCGTGCTCACCGACGCCGCCGCGAGCGGGCCCGACACGGCCCCCGGCCCCGAGGACACCGCCTACGTCGCGTACACCTCCGGCTCCACCGGCCGCCCCAAGGGCGTCTGCGTCCCGCACCGGGCCGTGCACCGCCTGGTGGTCGGCGGCGACCCGCTGGACCTCCGCCCCGAGGACGTCTTCCTGGCGCACGCCCCGATCGCCTTCGACGCCTCCACCCTGGAGATCTGGGGCGCCCTGCTGAACGGCGCCTGCCTGGTCGTCGCGCCGCCCGGGCCGCTCGGGCCGGGCGAGTTGACCGAGCTGGTCCGCGCGGCCGGGGTCACCGTGCTGTGGCTGACCGCCGGCCTGTTCCACCAGGTGGTCGAGACCGGGCTCCCCCCGCTGCCGGCGCTGCGCTACCTGGTGGCCGGCGGCGACGTCCTCTCCCCCGCCCACGTCGACCGCGCGGCCGCCGCGCTGCCGAACGGCATCGTGGTCAACGGCTACGGGCCGACCGAGAACACCACCTTCACCTGCTGCCAGCCGGTGCGCGAACCCCTGGACGGGCGCCCGGTGCCGATCGGACGGCCGATCGGCGGCACCGTCGTGCACGTGCTGGATGAGCGGCTGCGGCCGGTGCCCGCGGGCGGGACCGGCACGCTCTTCGCCGCCGGCGCGGGCCTGGCCCACGGCTACCTCGGCCGCCCCGACCTGACCGCCGAACGCTTCCTCCCGGACCCGTTCGCCGCCGAACCGGGCGCGCGGATGTACGACACCGGCGACCGGGTCCGGCAGGCCCCGGACGGCACCCTCGAATTCCTCGGCCGCACCGACACCCAGGTCAAGCTCCGCGGCTTCCGGGTCGAACTCGGCGAGGTCGAGGCGGCCCTACGCGCCCACCCCGACGTCCGCTCCGCCGTGGTGGTGCTCCAGCAGCGGGCCGACGGCGACCGCCGGCTCGCCGCCTTCTACCAGGGCGAGGTCGAACTGCTCTCCGCCGAACTGCGGGCCGGCCTCGCCGCCGAACTGCCGCGCCACCTCGTCCCGACCACCTTCACCTGGCTGGAGACCCTGCCACTGACCCCCAACGGCAAGGTCGACCGCACTGCCCTGGGGCAGCGCCGCGGCCGCGAGCGCGAGGACGTCGGCAGCGAGCACCGGCCCCCGCGCGGGGCCGCCGAGGAGTGGCTGACCCGGCTGTGGGAGGAGGTCATGGAGATCGACGGGATCGGCGCCGACGACGACTTCTTCGAACTCGGCGGCCACTCGCTGATGGCCACCCGGATCACCAGTGAGATCTCCGCCGAGACGGACCTGCTGATCACCGCCCGGACCTTCTACGAGAACCCGACCGTGGCCGAGCTGGCCCTGCGGGTCGTCGAGGCCGCGGCCGAGGAGGGCGTCGAGCCCGAGGTGCTGCGCGAGCACGACGGGGCCGGCCGATGAGGATCACCGCACAGCCCCGCCCGGAGCGGATCGACCCGGACTCGGTGGACCTCGGCGACCCGGCCTTCTACGCCGAGGGCGATCCGCACCCGGTCTGGACGGCCATGCGCCGGGAGGCACCGGTGCACCGCCGGACCCTCCCGGACGGCCGGTCCTTCCTGTCGGTGACCCGGCACGCCGACGTCAGCGCCGTCCTGCGCGACCACACCCGCTTCACCTCCCGCCGGGGCACCATGCTGTCGATCCTCGGCGAACGCGACCCGGCGGGCGACAAGATGATGGCCGCCTGCGACCCGCCGGTGCACGGCGCACTGCGCGAGCCGATGGCCCGGGTGCTCTCCTTCGCCCGGCTGCGCCCACGCCAGGAGGCGATCCGGGGCCTGGTGCGCACCCTGCTCCAACCGCTCGCCGACGGCGGCCCGCTGGACCTCGCGGCGGCCGCCACCGGCTTCCCGATGGCCTTCACCGGTGCCCTGATGGGGCTGCCGGAGCAGGACTGGGAGTACCTGGCCCGGCTCACGACCATGGCCGTCGCCCCGGAGGACGCCGCCTTCCACCAGGTCGGCGGGGGCGCCAAGCTGGTCCGCGCGCACCACGAGCTGTTCGCGTACTTCGCCGAGCAGGCCCGCTCCCGCGGCCCCCGCGACGACCTGGTCGGCTTCCTGCGGAGCATGCCGGTCGGGGACCGCACCATGCGCCGCGAGGAGCTCGTCTACAACTGCTACAGCCTGCTGCTGGGCGCCAACGTCACCACCCCGCACGCGATGGCCGCGACCGTCCTGGCCTTCACCGAGCACCCGGAGCAGTACCGCCGGATCGGGGACGGCGCCGCCACCGTCGAGGACGCGGTGGAGGAGGGCCTGCGCTGGTCCTCCCCCGCCAACCACTTCATGCGCTACAGCGTGGTCGACACCGAGCTGAGCGGCGTTCCGGTCCGGGCCGGCGAAGCGGTGGTGGCCTGGCTCGGCTCCGCCAACCGGGACGAGCGGGTCTTCGCCGACCCCTTCGCCTTCGACGTGTCCCGCTCCCCCAACCGCCACCTGGCCTTCGGCTTCGGCCCGCACTACTGCATCGGCGCCCCGCTGGCCCGGATCGCGCTGCGGGTCTTCTTCCAGGAAGTGGTGCAGCTCGTCGAGGAGTTCGAGCTCACCGGCCCGGTCGAACACCTGCGGTCGAACTTCGTCGCCGGGATCAAGAGCCTGCCGGTAACCGCCAAGCTGCGCTGAGCGCACGAGAGACTCCAGAGGTGAGGTGCTGTATGACGACGGTCAGCAAGCCCGGGAGGTGGCTGCTGCGCCGGCCGTCGCCGGAGGCGGCGGCCCGGCTGTTCTGCTTCCCGTACTCCGGGTGCGGCGCGTCCATGTACAACGGGTGGCCGCGGCGGACCGGAGGCGTCGAGCTCTGCCCGGTGCAGCTGCCCGCGCGGGAGAACCGGATGCGGGAGCCGCACCACGGGTCGTTCGAGTCGCTCGCCGAACAGGCCGCCGAGGCGCTCGCGCCCTACCTGGACCGTCCGTTCGGCGTGTTCGGGCACTGCGGCGGGGCGTTGGCCGCGTTCGCCACCGCGCTGCAGCTGCAACAGACCGGCCGGCCGGTGCCCACCGCGGTGTTCGTCTCCTCCCAGGTCGCGCCGCACCAGGGGCCGTACGGGCGCTTCCTCGGCCTGGGCCGGGACGAACTGCGCGAGGAACTGGCGCGGTTGACGCTGTCGATGGGCGGCCGGGTCCAGCCGTCCGCCCTCGACCTCGCGCTGGACGTCCTGGAGCAGGACATGGCGGGCAACCGGAACTACCGGCTGGACGCCCCGGTCGTGCTGGACACGACGGTGCACGCGATCGGCTGGAGCGGGGACGTGGAGATCCGGCCCGACCAGATGGACGGCTGGCGGGAGTACGCGGCCCCCGGCCGCTACCACCCGGTGGTGCTGGACGGGGAGCACCACGCCTTCCTCAAGGCTCCGGCGGAACTGATGGCACGATTCACCGAGGGACTGGCACTGTGACCTCCGACCGGAAGACCGGCGTGCTGCGCCGCAACGGAGACTTCCGCAACCTGTGGCTCGGCCAGTCCGCGTCGATGCTCGGCTCCAACATGACGGCCGTGGCCGTCCCGCTGATCGCCTCGGTCACGCTCTCGGCCTCGATCTCCGAGCTGGGCGTGCTCAGCGCCGCGAGCTACCTGCCCTACCTGCTGGTGAGCCTGTTCGTCGGGGTCTGGGTGGACCGCAAGCCCAAGCGCCCCATCATCATCGGCGCCGACCTCCTGCGCGGGGCCACCATGATGCTCGTCCCGTGCGCCTGGTGGCTGGACGCCCTGACGGTGCCGCTGCTGGTCGGCGTCGTCCTGCTGGTCGGCCTGTGCAGCGTGGTGGCGGACATCGGCAACGCCTCCCTGCTACCCGCCCTGGTCGAGCGCGACGACCTGATCGAGGGCAACAGCAAGCTGGAGCTGAGCAGCTCGGTGTCGAACATCGGCGGCCACTCGCTCGGCGGGGTGATCGTCCAGGCCCTGACCGGCCCGGTCGCGATGGCCCTCAACGCGGCCACCTTCGTGGTGTCCGCGCTGTTCACATCGCGGGTCCGGCGGCGCGAGCCGGCCCCGGAGAGCACCGGCGAGCCTGGCTCCGTCTGGAAGGACGCGGCCGAGGGCACCCGCTTCGTCCTGGGCAACCCGCTGCTGCGGGTCCTGGTGCTCGCCACCCTGGTCGCCAACTTCTTCGCGCTCGCCTGCGAACCGCTCTTCCTCGCCTTCGTGACCCGCAGCCTGGACCTCGCCCCGACCTTCGTCGGCGTCATCCTGGCCTCATCGGGCGCGGGCGCCCTGATCGGGGCGGTGCTGGCCGGGCCGATGAGCCGGCGGATGCCGCTGGGCCGGCTGCTGGTGTTCACCTCGACCGCGATCGGGCTGGCCTCGCTGCTGACCCCGTTGGCCACCGTGGTGCCGGAGGCGGCGGCGATCGTGCTGCTGCTGGTGATGCACGTGGTGAACTCCGCGATGGTGATCGTCTGCAACATCAACCTGCGCGCCTACCGCACCTCCATCACTCCGGACGAACTCCAGGGGCGGATGACCGCCGTGGTGCGGATGGTCGTCATGGGGGGCGCCCCGCTGGGAGCCGTCTTCGGCGGCTTCCTCGGCGACCGGATCGGCGTCTCGCCGGCCCTGGTGTTCGCCTCGGTGGGGCTGCTGGTGGCCGCCGGGATCATCGCCCTGTCACCGGTCCGGCGGGTGACCGAGATCCCCGGGGCGGCCGCCGCCCCGGAGCCGACCGCGGACCGCGGGTCGGCCCAGGCCGACCCCGTCGAGGGAGTCCCGGTTGACTAGCCCGACCGAACTGCCCGCCGCCACCGCGCTGCGGGAGGGACCCGGCCGCGGGGCGGGCACCCGCCGCAGAGAGGGCCCCGGCCCCGGCACGGGTACCGGCCGGGCCTTCGGCACCTTCGGCGAACTGCTGCAGGGCGCACTGCCCGACGACGGCCCGGAGTTCCTGGTCACCCTCCCGATCGCCGGCTGGAGCACCGCGACCTTCCGCTACGACCCGGAGGAGCCCGGGGTCTCCGTCCGGCCCGCCCACAAGGCCAAGTCCCGGCGGCTGGCCCGGCTGCTGCTGGAGCTGACCGGGCGGCCCGGCGGCGGCGAGCTGGAGCTGACCGGCGAACTGCCCGAGGGCAAAGGGCTGGCCAGCTCCTCCGCCGACCTGGTGGCGACCGCCCGGGCCGTCGCGGCGGCGCTGCGCACCCCCCTGCCGCCGACCGCGATCGAGGCCCTGCTGCGGCGGATCGAACCGACCGACGGCGTGATGTACGACGGCATCGTCTCCTTCCTGCACCGGGACGTCCGGCTGCGCGAGCGGCTCGGCTTCCTGCCGTCCATGACCGTCCTCGCCCACGACGAGGGCGGCCGGGTCGACACCGTCGGCTTCAACCGGATCCCCAAGGACTACACCGACGAGGAACGCCGGGAGTACGGCCGGCTGCTGACCGCCCTGGGCACGGCGGTGCGCACCGGGGACCTCGCCGAGGTCGGCCGGATCGCCACCCGCAGCACCGAACTGAGCCTGCGGCGGCGGCCGCACCGCGGCTCCGCGGAACTGCGCGCGCTCTGCGCGGAGTTGGACGGCCTCGGGCTGGTCCGCGCGCACAGCGGCACCAACCTGGGCGTCCTGCTGCCCGCCGGCGACCCGGAGCTGGCCGCGAAGGTCGAGCACGCCCGGGCCGCCTGCCGGTCGGTCGGCGGCACCGTGTCGGTGCACCGCACGCTCGGCCCCGAGGAGTTCACCGCCGTACCGGACCTGACCGCCGTACCGGCCGCACCCGTCGCCGGGGAAGGGCAGCCCCATGCGCTCTGACGCCACACCGGCCGAGACCGAGGCGGACACCCTCACCGGGCTCCTGGCCCACCGGGCGGAGCGCTGCCCGGACGCGACGGCCGTACTGTGCGGCGCCGAACTGCTGAGCTACCGGGAACTGGACGAGCGCGCCAACCGGCTGGCCCGCGAGCTGATCGCGCGCGGGATCGGTCCGGAGCACCTGGTCGCGGTGGCGCTGGAGCGGTCGGTCGCGCTGCTGGTGGCGCTGCTCGGGGTGCTCAAGGCCGGGGCCGCCTACGTCCCGATGGACCCGGGGTACCCGGCGGAGCGCCTCGACCAGGTGCTCCGGGACGCCGAACCGGCGCTGCTGCTCACCGTCACCCCGACCGCCGGGGCGCTGCCCCGCACCCCGACCCCGGTGCTGCTGCTGGACTCCGCCGCGACCGGGCTCGCCCTGGCCGGCCGCAGCGCCGCCCCGGTGCGGGACACCGAGCGCCTGCGGCGGCTGCGGCCCCAGCACCCGGCGTACGTCATCTACACCTCCGGCTCGACCGGACGGCCCAAGGGCGTCGTGGTGTGCCACGCCTCGATGGTCAACTACCTGACCTGGGCGGCGCGTTCCTACCCGAGCACGGGCGGGGTGGCGCTGGTGCAGTCCTCGGTCGCCTTCGACCTGACCGTCACCGGCCTGTTCGCCCCGCTGCTGGCCGGCGGCGCGGTGCACCTGGCGGGCGGCCGCGGCGGCGGCCGGGCCGCCCTGCGCGAGCACCCCTGCACCTTCCTCAAGGCGACCCCTGGGCATCTGCCGCTGCTCGACCTGCTCCCGGCGGAGTTCTCCCCCCGCCGCGAACTGGTGCTCGGCGGGGAGCAGTTGCTCGGTGCCGCGCTGGCCGGTTGGCGGGCCCGGCATCCGCAGGCCACCGTGGTCAACGAGTACGGGCCGACCGAGGCCACCGTCGGCTGCATGGAGTACCGGATCGAACCGGGCGCGGAGCTACCGCCCGGGCCCGTCCCGATCGGCACCGCCATCGACGGCGTCCGACTCCACGTCCTGGACGCGCGGCTGCGGCCGGTCGACGGGCCGGAGGCCGAGGGCGAGCTGTACGTGTCGGGCTACGCGCTGGCCCGCGGCTACCTCGGGCGACCGGACCTGACCGCCGAGCGCTTCCTGCCCTGCCCGGACGGCCCGCCCGGCGAACGGATGTACCGGACCGGCGACCTGGTGCGGCGCACCGCGGACGGCGTTCTGTACTACCTCGGCCGGGCCGACCGCCAGGTGAAGGTCAAGGGCTTCCGGATCGAACCCGCCGAGGTGGAGGCCGCGCTGCTCGCCCACCCGGCGGTGGCCCAGGCAGCCGTCTTCGTCCAGCCCGCCGCACCGGACAACCCTGCCGCACCGGACAATCCCGCCGAACCGGGCATCCCGGGTGGCCAGTTGGCCGCCTGCGTGGTGCTGCGCTCCGGTCGGACCGAGCGGGCCGAGGAGCTCCGGGCCCATCTGGTCGCCCGGCTTCCCGAGTTCATGGTGCCGACCCTTCTGACCGTACTCCCGGAGATCCCGCTGACCCCCGGCGGAAAGGTCGACCGGGATGCCCTCGCAGTACGGAATTCCCTTGCCACCGAGGCCCCTTCCGTCCTCTCCTGAATGAACTACCCGTCAAATGCCCGATCATGTCGAACAAACCCACTGCTAGGATCTGTCAAATGCGGCCACTCGCCGACAACGAAGTCCGTGAATCCTTCGTCAACTGCACCAAGGGAGAGGCGCGCAGGCTCAGCCTTCCCCGCAACCTCTCCGAACTTCCCTGGGACGACCTGGACTTCCTGGGCTGGCGGGATCCGGGCGCGCCCGACCGCGGCTACCTGGTGGTGGAGCGGGGCGACGGCCTGGTGGGGATCACCCTGCGGTCGCCGAATGTCCGGCGCAGCCTGATGAAGACCAACGTCTGCTCGCTGTGCATCACCATCCACGGCGGCAGCGGGGTCGCCCTGCTCTCCGCGCGGCTGGCCGGCCCGGCTGGGCGCGAGGGGAACACTGTCGGCACGTACATCTGCGCCGACCTGGCCTGTTCGCTGTACGTGCGCGGCAAGCGCAAGTCGGCCTCGGTCAGCCGCCCCGAGGAGTCGCTCTCGCTGGAGCAGCAGATCGCCCGCACCATGACCAACCTCGACGCCTTCGTGGCGCAGGTGCTCAAGAAGGCCTGATCCGCGGGCCGCGGGCCGGTAGCCGCGGACGCGGGGGGGCCGGAGGCCGACGACCCGGGTGGTCGTCGGCCTCCGGTGTCACGACGCCCCGGCCAGGAGACCCCCGGTCACGACGCCCCGACCTCGAAGGCCTCCCGCAGGTGGGCCGTGAACCGCTCGACCGTCGGACGTTCGTAGCGCGCCTCGGCGCCGAGCCGCAGCCCGGTGAGGGCCTCGATCCGGTCCACGATCCCGGCCGCCAGCAGGGAGTGGCCGCCC
Organism: Kitasatospora sp. NPDC059648; assembly: GCF_042734825.1. NCBI lineage: Bacteria > Bacillati > Actinomycetota > Actinomycetes > Kitasatosporales > Streptomycetaceae > Kitasatospora > Kitasatospora sp. NPDC059648. Next base: position 29,152 of record NZ_JBHWDU010000048.1, read on the forward strand.
AGCTCGAAGAAGTCGTCCCGCACGCCCACCGGCTGGATCCCGAGCGCATCGGCCCAGAGCCCGGCGATGATGCCCTCGATCTCGTCCCGCGGCGCCGTGTACGGCGTTGCCGAGGTCCGCGCGGCCCTCGTCCGGGCGGGGCAGGGCCCTGCGGTCGACCTTCCCGTTGGGGGTCAGCGGCAGTTCGTCCAGGGCCACGAAGCGTCCGGGGACCATGTGCTCCGGCAGGCTGCGGCGGCACCACTCCCGCAGTGCGGCGACCTCTGTGACGGTCGGTCACCAGCACGACGGCTTCGGCGTCCTCGACCATGAAGCGCAGGCGCCCGTCCGGGTACGAGGGGTCGAGCGGCAGGTAGGCGGCGCCCGCCTTGAGCACCGCCAGCAGGGCCACGACCAGGCCGGTGCCGCGTTCCACGGCGACCGCGACGTGGCTGCCGGGGGTGACGCCGCGGGCCCGGAGGGCTCGGGCCAGCCGGTCGGCCCGCGCGTTCAGCTGCCGGTAGGTCGTCCGGTCCGGTCCGCCTGACCACCGCGAGCGCGTCGGGGTGCGGGCGGCCTGGGCCTCGACCAGCCGGTGGACCGTCGGCGCGTCGTCTGCGGAGACCATGGATCCCCCATCGTCGGGTACGGTGCGGACTGCACCACACGATGCACTTCGCCGACGAGGTCCGCGACTCCCGTTCAGAGGTCGGTGCCCTGCCGAAGAAGGTCAAGCTGTCCCCGCAGGAGGTCAGGACCGCCGAGCAGCTGATCGGCATGGTCGCGATCGAGTGGAAGCCCGACGAGTGGCACGACACCTACGAGGAGCAGGGCAAGAAGCTCGTCCAGGACAAGCTCGCCGGCCGCGAGATCGCCGTCTCCACCGGACCCGCCCCCGAAGCCACCAACGTCATCGACCTGTTGGACGCCCTGCGCCGCAGCCCGCGGTTTGGTAGTCGAGCCCTTCGCCGAGGCACAGCGCGACGACTTCCCGTTCCGCCCGGCGCAACTGCCCGAGGGCCCGGAGGGCCGCCGCCAGTTCGCGGCGGTCGTCGAGCCGGGCGGTGACCTCCTCGGCGGGGTCGGGCACGGGCAGGTCCGCGGCGGCCGTGGCCAGGGCGGCCCGGCGGTAGCGCCGGTTGCTGCGCACCTGGTTGCGGGCGGTGTTGGTGGCGATGCCGAGCAGCCAGGGCCGGAGGGAGCCGCCGTCGGTGTCGATCAGGGTGCCGCACTGCATGCCCGTGGACTCGGCGTCGGTGCGGGCGGTCCAGCTGATCCGGGCCTTCGGGGCGGTGGGCTGGTGCGGCGCGGGGGCGGCGAGGGCGGGAGCGGCGAGCGTGACGGTGGCGAGGGTGGGCGAGGGCGGCGAGGGCGGCGGTGAGAGCGTGCCGCAGGCGGGTGAGAGGCATGACGGACGTCTCCGGCGTCTTCACTGGACGGTGGCACTGAGGGCGGGATGACGGTGGACCGGCGGAATTGGCGGCGGGCGGCGACCAGCGGGTCGACCTGGACGAAGAAGCGGGGGCGGTCAGGCGCGCAGGACGACCTTCCCCGCGACGGTGCCGGACTCGGCCAGGCGCATGGCCTCGGCAGCGCGGGTCAGGGGGAGTTCGGCGGCAATCCGCGCGGTGACCTCGCCGTCGTGCAACGCCTGGAACACCGCGGTGAGGTCGGTGCGCAGCCGGGCCCGGAAGCGGTGGCCGTTCAGTGCCCGGCCGGCCCAGACGTTGTAGAAGTAGGCGCGGCGGCCGTTGGGCAGGGCGTTCCACAGCCACACCCGGCCGAGCAGCTTGAGGACGGGCCACTGCTTGGAGCCGTCGTCGTCCCGGGTGGAGGCGCTGCCGTAGGAGACGAGCGTGCCGCCGGGGGCGAGCAGGCGCCAGGAGTCGACAGCGCTGCGGCCGCCGACGTGGTCGAAGACGGCGTCCACGCCGTGGGGGGCGAGTTCTCGGACACGGGCGGGGATGTCCTCGGTGCGGTAGTCGACCGGGATCACCCCCTGTGCGCGCAGCGCCTGGTGGTGGCGCGCGGACGCGGTGCCGATCACGTTCGCGCCCGCGGCCTGGGCGAGTTGGACCAGGACGGAGCCGACGCCGCCGTTGGCGCCGTGCACCAGGACGGTCTGTCCGGGCCGGACGCGGGCCTTGCGGTGCAGCATCTGCCACGCGGTGATGCCGTTGACCACCACCGTCTCGGCCTGTGCCGCGTCGATGCCCTCGGGCACCGGGACCAGGTCGGCAGCGTCCGTGACCACGTGGCTGGCCCAGCCGCCGACTTTCAGCAGGGCGGCGACCCGGGTGCCGAGCAGGCCCGGGTCGACACCGTCGCCGACCGCGGCGACCGTGCCGACAAGGTCGTAGCCGGGGACGAAGGGGAAGGGCGGCTGGTCGTAGTAGCGGCCGCGGCGCATCTGCTGCTCGGCGAAGGAGACACCCGTCGCCTCCATCCGGACCACGGCCTGGCCCGCACCGGCGGCCGGGACGGACCCGTGCCGCACTTGAAGGCCTTCCGGCTCGACCTTGCCCGGCAGCACGACCTCGATCAGTTCCCTGGCGTTCACTATGCCCTCCCTCGGTTCTCCACCCGCCCTGTTAGCGGATGTAACTTCCGTTAGAAGTTATAACCACCAAGATGGGTGACCGTCAAGAGCGTCCGTAATACCCTCTAACTGGCAGTCGACCGGCACCGAAGGGAACGAGCACATGGCCGCCGCCGGCAATGGAACCCCCCGCGAGCGCTACCGCGCCCAACTACGCGCAGAGGTCAAGGAACGCGCCTGGGAACAGATCGCCGCCTCGGGAGCCGCGGGCCTGTCCCTCAACGCCATCGCCAAACAGATCGGCGTCAGCGGCCCCGCCCTCTACCGGTACTTCGCCAGTCGGGACGAACTGATCACCGACCTGATCCGCGACGCCTACCGCAGCCTCGCCGACACGATCCGCACCGCCGCCGCCTCCGGCGCCGACCTCGCCGGCCTCGGCCACGCCCTACGCGAATGGGCGCTGGCCGACCCCCAGCGCTACTTCCTCCTCTACGGCACACCCGTGCCCGGCTACCACGCGCCCGACGACACCACCGCGATCGCCGCCGAGATCATGACCGCCCTTCTCGACGCCGCCCGGTCCCCCACCGACACCGCGCAGGACCACGCCGACGCCCGCCTGGAGGTCCACCTCGCCGAACACCGCCACTGGGCCGGCGGCCACCCTGCCCCACCCGCCGCCCTACGCCGCGCCCTGCACTTCTGGACCCGCCTCCACGGCATCCTCTCCCTCGAACTCGCGGGCCACTTCACCGGGATGGGCTTCGACCCGGCCCAGCTCTACACCAACGAACTGCACCACCTCGCCCAGTAGCCACCCCGCACCAGCAGCAAGGCCTGCCAGTCTGAACACTCCCGCGATGACCCCTGCGCGGCGGCGCCCAGCCTGACCGGCCCACCGCCAGCCCCGCCAGGGTCAAGCCCGAGGTGCCACCGGAGCCCGCGGTGCACGGCATCAGCGGCAAGGCATCGGCACCGAGATGCGAACTGCCGTCCTGCACCTGGCCTTCGCGGGACTGGACGCGCTGGAAGCGACATCGGGTGCCTTCGAGGACAACGCCTCCTCGTTCGTAGTGGCCCTGGCGCCGGGCGAGGCGGTGAGTGACGCGAAGGCCCATACGTAGCCGACGGCGGCAAGCCGCTGGTTTTTGACCCGGCGGGCCATGACGGCGTGGCTCTTGCCGGAGGCACGGTTGACCGGTGCTGATCCGGCATAGGCCTTGAGCGCCTTGGCGTCCGCGAAGCGGGTGCGGTCGTCGCCGATCTCGGCGAGGACCCGGGCGCCGCTGAGTGCGCCGAGGCCGGGGAAGCTGGTAATGACCGCGGCGTCGGGGTGCTGTTCGAACAGCTCGACCGAGGCTTCGGCGAGGTCGTCCGCAGCGGTGCAGGCGGCCTCGAACTTGCCCAGGAGGGGGATGGCCTGGCGGCCCATCGCGGTCTCGACCTGCGGGAGCTGGCGCATCTGCGGAACGCGCAGGGCGGCGTGGGGGCGTTCGACCTGGCGTCGATGCCGCGCCGGCGGCCGGCGCGCTTGAGCACGGCCTTGAGCTGGGTGCGGGTGAGGCGGGCGGCCTGGCCGGGGGTGGGTGCGGCGGCCAGCAGGGTGCGGGCCAGTGGCGCGTTGAAGCCGCCGGGCGGCCGCTCTTCTTTTCGAGGTCTCGCGGGACCGGGCAACGGGTGGCGATCCGCCGACTTCGGTCCCCATTGGGCAAGTCGAGGCGGGGGGTTCGCCCGGCCCCCCGACGGGCAGCCCGAACAGGCAACAAGCGGGACGGGTGTCGGGTGGCCGAACCGAACCGCGAGCCGAACCCGACCCCGGTCCCCGTACCGAACCACGAACCGAACCCTCAGCCGAACACCCGCCTCGTCGGTGCAGCGCCGGCCGGGCCGCTCCCGCGCGATCAGCCGCGGCCGCTGTCCTCAGCCGAGGTCGTAGGCGGTGGGAGGGTGCCCTGCCCAGATGTCGCGGGAGGACTGCTCGGGGTACCGGACGGTCTCCGAGCGGGTGTCGAACATCCGGGTGAGCTGCCTCGTCGGCTCGTAGCCGGGCCAGCCGGGGTCGCCGGTGGAGACGAACCGGATCCAGGCCTGCTGCAGCTCGCAGGAGACCTCGACGGCCTCCGGGCCGGGCGGGTCGCCGAGGAAGTGCCGGCCCATCGGAGTGTCCAGGGTGCCGAAGGCCAGTGGGATGTCCAGCCCGTGACAGGCGCCGAGCACTCCGCCCATGGCGGGGGCCGGGTAGGTCAGCTCGAAGACGTACGAGGTGCCGCCGGCCGCCGCGTTGCCTTCGGCCAGGTGGAGCGAGGGCATCCGGAAGAGGGCGTCGGAGGTGACGGCTTCGAGCAGGTCCTCGGCGGTGGCCCCAGGGTGGGCGGCGCGGTAGGCGTCCGGGCCGTCCGCGTGCGGGGCGAGGAGCTCCAGGGCGGTGCGGCCCTCGTCGTCGGTGAAGGTGCCGTGTCGGCCGGCGAGCACGCTGAACAGCCGGAACTCGTCGCGGACGTGGCCGACGAGCAGGTCGGTCCCGGGAGCCCGTCCGGCGGCCAGGGCAGCCCAGGGCTCCTCGGAGAGGACCTCGCCGTCGACCACGGGGACGGTGGCGACACCGGTCTGCGCCAGCCGGCCCCAGCGCCCGAGATGCTCCGGCAGCGCGGTACCGAGGTCGGTGACCGCCGCGGCCAGGCGCCAGGGGTCCACCTCGGCCAGGGCGGCGGCCGTGGAGGCCATGCCGAGGCGCTTCGCCAGGGCGGCGGTGACCTCTGCGGCCAGGGCGGGCGTGCTGAGGCTGCCCCCGACGCTGTGGGCGACGGCCCGACGGAACAGCCCGCGCGCCCGGCGCATCGTCAACAGCGCGGCGACCGACGCGGCACCCGCCGACTGGCCGGCTATGGTCACCCGGCCGGGATCACCGCCGAAACCGGCGATGTTGCGCTGCACCCACTCAAGGGCCGCGACCTGGTCGAGGAAGGCACGGTTGGCCGGGGCGCCCTCCAACAGCGCGAAACCCTCAGCTCCCACCCGGTAGTTGACGCTCACCACGACCAGTCCCGCACGGGCCAGCCGGACCGGATCGTAGAGCGGGTCGCCCGAGGTGCCCGAGATGAACCCTCCTCCGTGGATCCAGACCAGCACCGGCAGCCCGGCCGCGCCCGGATCCGGGGTGCAGACGTTGAGCGTGAGCCAGTCGGTGCCCCGGATCGGCTCGGCGGGCAGCGGGCCGGACTGTGGGACGACGGGGCCGAACGCGAACGCGTCGCGGACGCCGTCCCAGGGTTCGGGCGGGAGGGGCGCGGCGAATCGGAGCTGTCCGACCGGCGGCTGGGCATAGGGGATGCCACGGAAGACCGCGAGTCCCCGGTCCAGGAGGCCGCGGACGGTTCCCCCAGTGGTGCGGACGGCGGGCTGTGTGAGCATGTGGACTCTCCTCCCTCGGAATGCCCTCAGCGTTATAGGTCAGATGTATTATGTCAAGCGTATTGGAGAAAGCTGGCGAATCGGAGGAGCGGTAGCCATGCCCAAGCAGGTGGACCATCAGCAGCGCCGCGAGACCATCGCGCGCGCGCTGTGGCGGGTGGTGGAGCAGCGTGGTGCGACGCACCTGACGCTGCGTGAGGTCGCGCAAGAGGCGGGTATCTCGCTCGGGCAGTTGCAGCACTACTTCGGCTCCCGGGCGGAGCTGCTGGCCTTCGCGATGGACCTCGCCGGGGAGCAGAGCGCGCTGCGGGTCGGCCGGGCGCTGGCGGGACTGGGCGAGCGGCCGCACCCGCGCGCGGTGCTGCGGGCGATGCTGGTCGAGCTGCTGCCCCTGCACGCCGACGCGAGGGCGACCAGCCGGATGAGCGCCGCGTACGTGCTCGAGGCGCTGCACAACGAGGGGGTGCACGCGCGGGCGCGGGGCAGTCTGCTGCAGGGACGGGCCGCGGTGGAGCAGGTGGTCCGGCAGGCGATCGCGAACGGAATGATCGCGGCTGACCGCGATCCGGTGGTGGAGACGGACCTGCTGCTCGCGCTCACCGGGTTCACCACGCTGCTGGAGCTGAACGTGGTCGAGCCGGCCGCCGTGCTCGCCTCCGTGGACCAGTACCTGGACCGGCTGTTCACGGCCGGGGCCGGAAACCCGCGCTGACGGCATGACACGCTAGCGCTGATGATCTGCCCGCCGGGCCGGCAGTGCCCGCCCTCGTCCGCGTATCTCACACACCATCGGATACAACCATCACAACGAGTTTGTTAGGCGACTCAGAACAGTTCACCCTGACGAGCTGAAGTCAGTAGCGCCTTCCTGGCACCCGGGGAGCCGGGTGAGCTCAAGCAGCCCGCCCGCGCGGACAGCCTCCAGGAAAAGGCCGCCTGACCGGCGGCGAGGCCAGCCGCCCGTCCGCGCGGGACAACCCACAAGGGCCGCCGAGACCGGAGAGCACCCCGGCCCCACCTACCCACCCGGCCGGCACCAGCCGGACGCCAGGAAGAAAAGCCCAGCGCAGCGCCCGGACACACCGCCCAACGCCCCCACCACCCACCACAACCACCACAACCACCACCAGACAAGGGCCCAGGAAGTCGAGGTGGGGAGTTCGGCCAGGCACCCCAGATGAGCAGCCCGAACAGGCAGCAAGCGGGACGGGCGGCGGGTCGCCGGACCGAACCACAGACCGAACCCCCACCCGGCCACTGTGCCGAACCACGAACCGACCCCCCAGCCGAACCGTCGCGCGGCTTGTCGCACGCGCAGCGCGCGGCGTGGCGGCGGCCGCCCGACGCTCAGGCCAGAGGCTTGAGCAGGGCCGGGCGGGTCGGTGGGGGCGGGGGTGGTCAGGAGAGGTGGGCGAGGAGCAGGTCGGTGAGCCGATCGGGGGTGCGCAGCGGGAGGTAGTGGTCGGCGTCCGGGACGAGGTGGCCGTGGGCGCCGGGAATGTCGGCGGCGAGCCGGTGGGCGATCGCGGCGATCTCCGGGTGGTCCCGGTCGCCGTGGACGACCAGCGCGGGGGCGGTGATCAACCTGAGGTGCGATTCCGCTGCCCGCTCCGGGGCGCCCGCGAGGAAGTGCTCACTGATCAGGCGGCGGGCCGCGTTTTCCTCGACCATCCTCGCGATCAGCTCACCGCCCGGCGCGGTACGGCCCATGGCCGCCCAGACGGACAGCTCCAGCTCGGCCAGGGCCGCCGCGTCGCCCCGCCGGCGGGCCTGCGCGTAGGCGGTGGTCTCCGGGGACGGCGGCCAGTGGTGCCCGCTGACCGAGGCACCGACCAGCCCGAGGGAGTCGACCCGGCGCGGGTGGGCGAGGGCGAAGTCCAGGGCGGTCTCCCCGCCCATGCTCAGTCCGACGAGCGCGGCGCTCGGCAGGCCGAAGTGGTCCAGCACCGCACACAGGTCCTCGACGTCGTCGAACGGCTGCTCCGGGTCGGTGGACCGGCCCAGGCCCCGGGCGTCGTAGCGGATCACGTCGTGGTGGCGGGAGAGCGCCGGGGCGACGGCGTCCCACAGCCGGGAGTCCATGCCGGAGCCGTGCAGCAGCACCACCGGGCGGCCGGCGCCGGAGCGCTCCGCCCACAGCCGGCCCCCGCCGGGGGCGGGGACCTGGACCTGGGACGCGCGGTGACCGGTGTCGGGGCTCATCCGGCGATCCTCTCAGGACGCCGGCGGGGAGCTCCAGGGCAGGCCCGCAGGCGGGGATCCGAGGACCGGCCCTACGGGCGCGGATGGGCATCAGCCGCCTTGTCGGAATTACCGGGGACCTTGGTTGGCCCGCTGATCTGCGCAGATGCCGCCAGCCGCCCGGGGCGGGGGTGCCGGCATCAGGAGCCACATCGGGAGTTACAGCGGGAGCCACATCAGGAGCTGCATCAGGAGGTCCAGGAAGGGCCGTTCCCGGACCGCAGGGGGGCCGGGCCACCCTTCCGGGGCCGGACAGTGCGTCAGGCGTGGGAGCGCCGCCAGGGGCCGTCTGGGAGCACCGGTAGGGCCAGGGGCACGGCCGGACCGGTCGGGCATCGACAGCTCAACCTGAGCGGGGTCTGCCGTCAGAGGGACTGTGTCGACAGGATGAACGGGTGCCACTTAGCGCCGTGGTGCTCGGCGACGCGCCGGGACCACTCGGCGGCGTCGAAGCCGCCCGTGGAGGAGCTGCCGTAGGTGCGCTCCTCCGTGCCGTCCGCACGCGGGACGAACCCGCGCCGCAGACCCGGTGAATCCTCCATCGAGCCGGCCGGCATCGTGAACTGATCGGCACCCATCCGGACCGGAACGCCAGACGGCCACCGGTCCGGCCCGTCGCGTGCACCACGGGCGCGAGGTGGGAGGCGCGGAGCGGATCGCCTGGCGGCCGACCAGGACGGCGGCCAGGTTCCAGCAACGGACCAGCGAGGCGCGGCGCCGGGCGGCTCGGACGAGGCGCCGGAGCGGCGGGGCGCCGCCGAGGCTGGCGGACCGGCCCAGGCTGGTGCAACACGGCACTGCAACTCGCCTGCCCCGCCCCCGCTCCCGGCCGCATAGCGCATGGTCGAAGCCGCAACACGGCCCCGTGTTGCACCCCCGCCCACCAGACCCCCGGCCGCCGAACCCCACCACCAGGAGGAGGCTGCCGAGTAGGCCGGCCCCGACACTGGGCGGGACAGGAGTCGCAAGCCGCCGCACGCCGAGTCCCTGACCAAGGTGGGGCCCAGGCGGCGGCATGGCCCAGGGGACGGCTCCGCCCGCCGACTTCTGGGCCGCTCACGGATTCGCCGTTTCCGCGTCGAACGGGGTGAGCAGGGTCTTGGGGCCAGCGGGTGGCCTGGAGGGAGCGCCGCCCTCACCGGGGCCCGTGATCGGCGTCGGGCTGCCGCGGCCATGAGAAGGCACTGGAAGGCCGCCACCTGTGGGTGCGGCGGTTTCCAGTCTTCTCAGCTGTTCTCGGGCCCGGCGAGTGTCCAGCCGCTGACTGTGGTCCTGGGGTCGCGCTGTTCTCGTTGCAACGCGCCGTAACGTGTCCCGCATTTCCCCAATTTGACAGTTTGACGCTTTTATGCTGTCGGGTGACCGCCGGTGGTGCCGTCTGGTGCCGTGTCGTCCCTGCGCTGCGAAAGGGGAGGGCGGCGGGTTCACTACGAAGAGAGGTGCCTCCACGATGACCGGTGACGCCCGCGAAAGCGTTGATGCCTGCGGGGAAGCGGCGCGCAGACGCAGATCACGGCTCCTTACCGGAGCGCTGACGCCCACTCATCGGGCCGCCTCGTCGGTGTCGGCCGCGGCAGGCCCGGCGGAGTCTCGGCGACGGCGTGGCGCGTGGCGTGTGGGGGTTGGTGCGACGGTGGGCGCGCTGCTGACCGGTGCGGGGGTGATGCCGGCCACCGCCGCGCCGGTGGCCGCTCCCCACGTTGGTGGTACGCGGGCAGTGGTGGGCCACACCTTCGACTTCACCGGCCGGCAGGAGAGCTACACCGTCCCGGCCGGGGCACTGGTGAGAATCACGGCGGACGGCGCCGGCGGCGGCGACCCGCATATCTGTTCGATCTTCTACGGTCAGCCCGGGGGAACCGGGGGGCGGGTGGTCACCACACTGGTCACCAAGGCAGCGACCACCTACACCGTCAACGTCGGGGGCGCCGGCGAGCAGGGCTGCGGCAATGTTGCCGCAGGCGGGTACAACGGCGGCGGGCCGGGCGGACCCAGCGTGCCTGGCCGTGATCACAGTGGCGGGGGCGGAGGCGGGGCGTCCAGCGTCAGCGCGAACGGCGGGATGCTGGTCGTCGCGGGTGGTGGCGGCGGTGCCGGCGACGGCTCGGGACTCGCGTCCGGGGGGCGCGGCGGTGACGGGGGACTGACCGCGGGCGACGGCGACCAAGGCCACACCTTCTCCATCTACCTCACTTACCCGGGGAACGGCGGAAAGGGTGGCAGCACCCCCGCCCAGTCGCCCGGCACGGGAGGTGCGGGCGGCGACCTCACCCGACTTGACCGGCGCTGCGTCGCCGGGGCCGGCGGGACCGGAAGCAGCTTCTCCGGTGCCACGACGGGCTTCGGCGGCGCCGGGGGCCGCGGCTCACCGAATCTCTCCTTCGAGCTCTGTATCGGCGGCAAGGGCGGCGGTGGCGGCGGCGGCGGCTACTTCGGCGGTGGCGGCGGCGGGGGTTCCGCCGAATACATCCCCGCCGAAACCACCCTGCCGGCCTACGCCGCCGGGGGCGGCGCCGGCGGCGGCAGCAGCTTCGCCACGCCCTCGGGTACCGCCACCAGCTACACCACGTCCCCGGTCGGCACGGCCAACAACAACGGCCGGGTGACCATCGACTACAGCATGCTCTCCTCCGTCACCGCCACCGCCGGAACCCCGCAGTCCACCCGCATCGGGACCCCCTTCCGCGTTCCCTTCCAGGCCAGGGTCACCGACACCAGCGGCGACCCCGTACCCGGCGCGCCGGTGACCTTCACCGCGCCGAAAACCGGCCCGTCCGGGACCTTCGGTGCCACCCAGACCTCCGTCACCGAGATCACCGACGCGAACGGCGTGGCGACCGCCTCCGGCTTCATCGCCAACTCCCAAGTCGGCTCCTACACCCTCACCGCCAGCCTGCCCAGCGAGCTCTCCGTCCCCCCGGCCTCCTTCGCACTGACCAACTCACCCCCCTCGACCGGCCCCTACTTGACGATCACCAAAAACCACACGGGGAACTTCACACAGGGTCAGCAGGGCATCTACACGATCACCGTGGGCAACGCCATCGGAGCCGGGCAGACCACCGGCACCGATGTGAACGTGTTCGACGTTCCCCCGCCGGGGCTGACCGCGGTCAGCGCCAGTGGCCCGGGATGGACCTGCACCCTGACCGGAGGAATGACCTGCACCCGCCGCGATCGCCTGCAGGGCGGCCAGAACTACCCGGACATCACGCTGACGGTCGACGTCTCACCCACCGCCCCCGCACAGGTCACCAACACGGCGACGACCATCGGCGGCGGTGACACCACCATCCACACCGCCACCGACCCCACCACCATCAACCCTGCCCCGACCTCGCCGTCGCTGACGATCAGCAAGCACCACACCGGGAACTTCGTCCAGGGCCAGCAGGGCACCTACACGATCACCGCGGGCAACAACGGGTCCGGCCCCACCGACGGCAGTACGGTCATCGTGGAAGACCTCCTCCCGCCGGGACTGACCGCGGCCGCCGTCAGCGGCCCGGGATGGGGCTGTGACGTGGGCACGGTGACCTGCACCCGCAGCGATGTCCTGCCCGCCGGCCAGAACTATCCGGACATCACGCTGACGGTCGACGTCTCACCCACCGCCCCCGCACAGGTCACCAACACCGCCGCCACCGCCGGAGGCGGCAGCACCACCGCCACCACCACCGACCCCACCGCCATCGCCCCCTCCCCGACCTCGCCGTCGCTGACGATCGGCAAGACCCATTCCGGGAACTTCAACCCGGGCCAGGGAGGCCTCTACACGATCACCGTGGGCAACAACGGGAGTGGGCCGACCGACGGCACTCCGGTGATCATGACAGACACACTCCCGGCGGGGCTGACCGCGGCCGCCATCACCGGCCCCGGCTGGACCTGCGACCTGAACACGGTGACCTGCACCCGCAGCAACGTGCTGGCCGGCGGATCCAGCTACCCGCCCATCACGCTGAAGGTCAACGTCTCACCGGCCGCCCCCCACGAGTTCACCAACACCGCCACGGTCACCGGAGGCGGCGACACCACCACCCACACCGCCACCGACCGCGTCATCCGCGGCACCCCGCCCTCGCTGACCATCAGCAAGACCCACACCGGGAACTTCACCCAAGGCGGAAAAGGCACCTACACGATCACCGTGGCGAACACCGGCGGCCCCACTGACGGCAGCGCAGTCACCGTGCAGGACATGCTCCCGCCCGGGCTGACCGCCGTCGACATCAGCGGGCCCGGGTGGACCTGCGACCTGAGCGCGGCCACCTGCACCCGCAGCGACGTCCTGCCCGCCGGGACCAGCTACCCAACGATCACGCTGAAGGTCAAGGTCTCCTGCCGCGCCCCACACGAGGTCACCAACACCGCCACCACCACCGGAGGCGGCGACACCACCACCCACACCGCCACCGACCCCACCACCATCAAGCGCGACAGAGACCGCGACAGCGAGCGCTGCCACGACGATCACCGCCTCACCAACTAGAAGACGGACAAAGACGCCGGGTCCCGGCCCCACCGCGTGAGCGGCGGGGCCGGCCTCGTTCCGGACACCCGCACGGCGACGTCATCCCCCAGGGCAGCAACGCACCACAACCCCGCCGAATCCCAGGACCACCAGGCCGGTTCGACATCATCAGCTCCGCTTCGGGCTCGACCGAAGCCGAGGACAGTTGCTGAAGGGTCGGGTTGTTCTTCGTCTTGCTCCAGAAAGGCATCGCCGTTCTGTCCTCTCACCCCACACCCAATGGGAGGGTGGAGGGAACCCTGCTTCTCAAGGCGCTCCCACGCACAGAGGCACACTCCACCCGCAAGAGGGAAGGAGCAGCAACCCCCTATGGACGGAGCGCGAGCAGTCCGGGTCTTCCGACCCGGCAGAGGAACTCCGGCCGATTCGGCATGGTGAACCCACCGACGGTATAGACGATGGTCATGACGACGCGGAAGGTCACAGACGCGCAGAAAGCAACAAGGAGCGCATACAGCCACTTGCGTGACTTCAGGGCTCGCTTCCGCTCGCGTCGCATGCCTCAAGTCTGACACGCCGAGTCGTCAATCAAACTCCCTCGCAAGGGCGATCTGAGGTCGGGCCAGCACGCACGACAGGTGTTGCACCCGCTACTGTCCTCTGCCACTGGCACTGAGCTGCAGGAATGGCCTCACCGACCGCGCACACAGAAGATCAGCCTCAGAGAAGGGCGACCCAGTCAGCGATCTCCGGCAGCCAGCGTTCGGGCCGGGCGGTGAATTTATGGGGTCTCTCAGTTTTGCCCGTTGTCCGCCCCGCTGCGCTCCACCGACCCCCGCAGGGTCCGTGACTTCTTGAACAACCTCGACTCGAATCCATGCGGCCAGGTGGGTGTGCTGGCGCGTCTGGAACGCGGCGAACTCGTGGTCCCGATCGTTCTTCTCATCCTGTCCTACCGTCTACGCGGCACGAGTCCGGTCTCGAAGGCGATGATCGCCAGGTGGACGCGGTCCCGAGCTTCGAGCTTGGCGAACAGACGCGCGACATGAGTCTTCGCCGTCGCCGCGCTGATGACCAGCCGCTCGGCTATCTCACCGTTCGACAGTCCCTGGCCGACCAGTGCCAGCACCTCGCGCTCCCGGTCAGTGATCCCCGCGATGAGACTTGAGTCCGCGGCGGGCTCGGCGTCCGATGCGGGGGCCGCGGGGCCGGACGTTCCGGCGAAGTCCGCGATCAGCCGTCGGGTCACGCTCGGCGCGATCAACGCGTCGCCGGCCGCCACCACGCGGATCGCGTCCAGGATCGCGTCCAGGGCCATGCTCTTGAGCAGGAATCCGCTGGCGCCGGCACGTAGAGCGCCGTAGACGTACTCGTCGTCGTCGAAGGTCGTCAGCACCAGCACCTTGGGCGGGTCCGGCTCGGCGGTCGCCTGCCGGGTCGCCTCGATCCCGTCCATGCCCGGCATCCGGATGTCCATCACCACGACCTCCGGCCGCAGCTCACGCACCAGGCGCACCGCCTCGCGGCCGTCGCCGGCCTGGCCGACCACCTCCAGGTCGTCGGTGTCGCCGATCAGGATCGCGAGCCCGACCAGCATCAGGGGCTGGTCGTCGGCCAGCAGTACCCGCACGCTCATTAGAGGACCATCCCTTCTGCAGCCCTCTTCGGCAGGGTTGTGACCTCTCGGTCCCGGTGGGTGCATGGCCAAGTGCGCGAGCCGTTCGACGGCCAGCATGAGTTACGCCAGCCCCGCCGGGCCGGGGCCGTCTGATCGGCATCAGGGACACGCCTCGCAGAGGGCCGATTAATGAGCTCCCGGCAGACGACCTCACCACCGGGCAGGTGCTCCGTCGAAGTCACAGGAGTCCGACCTTCGTGTTCTTCGGATGGGACTGGGCGACCGAGACCCACGACGTCACCGTCATGGACAACTCCGGCATCCGCGCGGACCATTGGGCGCTGGCACACACCGAGCAGGGCATCGGCACCACGCTCAGGCGCCTGCGGAAGCACGAAGCCCCGGCCGACCTGCCGGTGGCGATAGAGACCACCCGCGGCCTGGTCGTGGACCGGCTGCTGGCCGCCGGCCACTCTGTGGTGCCGGTCCACCCGAACGCCTTCCATGCGATGCGCCCGCGCTGGGGCGCCTCCAAGACCAAGACCGACGCCGTCGAGGCACCCCCCTACGCGCCGTTGCTGGCCGACATGCCCCGCATCGGCAAGATCAACCCCGGGCAGATCACCGGCGAGATCGGCCCAATCCTCGAACGCGCCGAGTCCTGCGAGCAGTTCATCGCCGAGGCCGGCGTCGTCCCGGTCACCCGCGCCTCCGGCAAGTCCCGCGCGGTGACCTTCCGCGTCGCCACCAACCGGCGCGCACGCATCGCCATCACGACGTTCGCCGACAACAGCCGACACGGCAGCGACTGGGCCGCGAAGATCTACACCGACGCCCGGGCCCGCAAGAAGCGCCACCCGCACGCCATCCGCATCCTCACACGCGCCTGGCTGCGAGTGATCCGGGCCTGCCGGCGCGACGGGACCTGCTACGACCCCGTCACCCGGCAGAGCAACAGCAAGACCAAAACGGCCTCGGAGGCGGTTCTGGCGGCATAGGAGTTGACTCAGGAAACTCATGCCGGGAGCCTCGCCGCCACCCGGAATCCGCCCTCCGGACGCCAGCCCGCGCTGAACTGGCCGGACAGCAGCGTCACCCGTTCGCGCATGCCGAGCAGGCCGAAGCCGCTGCCGCCGGCCGCCGCTGGGGGCCTTGGACGGCCGGGCCCGCCGGGACCGTCGTCCCCGTCGTCCACCACCTCGATCGTCACTCCTGTCGGCTCGTATCCGACCGCGACCCGGCAGGTCCGCGCACCGGAATGCCGCACCACGTTCGTCACCGACTCCTGGACGATCCGGAACGCCGACAGCTCGATCTCCGGCGGCAGCGGACGCTGCTCGCCCCGCCAGGTCACGTGCACCCGCACCCCGGCGTCGGCCGTGCGTTCGGCGAGCTGCGGGACGTCCGCCAGGCTGGCGCCCGGCGCCAGCGGGGCGGCCTGCGGCATGGCGTCGTCGGGCTCGGCGTGGCGTAGTGCTCCGAGCATGCGCTGCAGCCCGAGCAGCGTCTCCCGGCTGGTGGTCTCGATGCCGGTCAGCGCCTGCCGCGTCTGCTCGGGCTTGGTCTCCACGACCCGTGCCGCCGCTCCCGACAGCACCGTGATGATCCCGATGCTGTGCGCGACGCTGTCGTGCAGTTCGCGGGCGATCCGCAGCCGCTCGGCCATGACGGCGCGGGCCTCGGTCTGCTCGTGCAGGGCTTCGAGGTACTCGCGGCGTTTGCGGTACACCCCGCCGAAGACCCACGCGACCGCGAACACGAACGCGAACTGCCCGGCCCCCCGGGCCGCGTCGCCGACGGATTCCCCGTGGGGGACGAGGGTGCGCTCGGCGAACCCGGTCGCGACGGCCGCGACGGATCCGACGGCGGCAGCCGTCGGCCGCCGGGCAGCGAGGTACCCGCCCAGGACCGGGAGCAGGGGGAACACGATCCAGGGCTGCGCGCCGAAGAAGTCGCCGAGGGCCGCTTCGCCCAGGACCGCCGCGAAGACCGCCGCGGGCAGACGGCGCACCAGCAGGATCGGAAGGGCGAGCACGAGGCAGAGACCGATCCTCTGGTCGGACCTGAGGTCGGGGAACAGGAACGGGCCGCCATGGTGCGGGATCGGGCCGAGCGGCATCGTCCAGAAGAGCATCACCGCGTAGAAGCAGGCGGCGGCCAGCACCACGGCCTGCGCCGTCAGCCAGGCCACGGGTGCCGATGTCGAAAAACGCCGGAGCAGCTCTTCCATACGGAGATCGTATTGACTGGCATCGGCTCTGCGCGTCGCCCCGGGGATGTACGCGGGGTACGCCCCCGGGCCGACGGCCTGGGAGAGAGGTGACATCCGCCGGCCGACGCGGTGGACCACGGCCCGTTCCTAGGTTCGTGGCCATGACGAACGCACCGATGATCGATCTCCAGGACGTGACGAAGAAATATGATGACGGCCCGCCCGCACTGGCCGGCGTCACCTTGTCCGTGGCGGATGGTGAGTGCGTGGCGATCCTCGGCCATTCCGGCAGTGGCAAGTCGACGCTGCTGAACCTGATCGCGGGTCTGGACAAGCCTTCCAGCGGCACCGTGACCGTCGACGGCATCCGCGTCGACCAGCTCGGCGAGGCCGATTCGGCGAGGTACCGCCGGGCCTCCGTCGGCATGGTCTTCCAGTTCTTCAACCTGCTGGACGACCTGACCGTGTTGGACAACGTCATGGTTCCGGCGCAGCTGGCCGGGATGGGCAGGAACGAAGCGAAGCGGCGGGCTGTCGACCTGCTCGGCTCGCTGGGCATCGACCGGCACGCCAATGCCTATCCGCAGCGGCTGTCCGGCGGGCAACGGCAGCGGGTGGCGGTGGCCAGGGCCCTGATGAACGACCCGGCGCTGCTGCTGGCCGATGAGCCGACCGGCGCGCTGGACTCGCGCTCGGCCGAGGACGTGCGCCGGCTGCTGCTGGAGCTGAACGCCGACGGCCAGACCATCCTGCTGGTGACCCACGACATCCAGCTGGCCGCGAACACCGCGCGACGCACGATCGAGCTGGTGGACGGTGCCATGGCCCGGGACGTGGTCAACACGGCCGGCGGCGCCACCGTCAACAGCTCGGCGGGAGCGGTCCGATGACGCGGCTCCCAGCGCTGCCGTCCCAGCGGCTGTACGCGGTTTCCTTCCGGGCCGTGGCCCGTCTGCTGCCGGCGGCGGGCCGATGAGCGCCCTGGGCAAGGTCGTGCGCTCCGGCGTCGGCCGGCGTCGTGTGCAGTCCCTCGTGATGGCCCTGACGACGTTCGCGGCCGTCACCTCCTCGGTGCTCTCGCTCGGTCTGCTGGCCGTCGTGCAGACTCCGTTCGAGAACGCCTTCAAGGCCCGCAACGGCGCGCATCTGTCGGTCCAGTTCGACGGCTCGAAGGCCACTGCCGCGCAGGCCGCCGCCACCGCGCACGCCGCCGGCGTCACCGAGGCATCCGGGCCGTACCCGGTCACCTCAGCCCTGAACACGAGCTTCGGTACGGACTGCACCGCGAACATCGCTCCGGGCATGCCGATGGCCGGTCGCGCCGACCAGCCGGTCGTCGCCACCACCCGGCCCGACCTGGCCGGCACCTCCGGCCTGGACCAGCTGGCCCTGGTCGATGGCAGGTGGCCGACCACCGCGAACGAGATCGTCCTGGCCTCATGGGACCATCACTGCGCAGGCGGTTCCGTGCTGTTCGACTCGCTGCCGGGCAAGCCCTCGTTCAAGGTCGTCGGCCTGGCGAACTCGCTGACCGACACCGCGACCGGCTTCCTCACTGGCGACGGCTTCGCGCGGCTGACTGCCGCTGGCGCCAAGACCGACGAGCAGATGCTCTACCGGTTCGCCACGTCCGGGACCGAGGCCGACCTCGCCACGGGCAGGCAGGCGATCGCCGCCGCCGCGCCGGCCGGCTCGGTCGAGAGCGGACAGTCCTACCTGGCCGCGGAGAAGCAGGCCGTCGGCAGCGCGAAGTCCTTCGTGCCGTTCCTGGTCGTCTTCGGCGTCCTCGGTCTGTTCCTGTCGGTGCTGATCATCGCGATCGTGGTCAGCGGCGCGGTGGTCTCGGGAATCCGGCGCATCGGGATCCTGAAGTCGCTCGGCTTCACCCCCTGGCAGGTGGCCCGCGCCTACGCCGCGCAAGCCCTGATCCCGGCGGCGATCGGCGTGGTGGGCGGCACGCTGTTCGGCAACCTGTTGGCCGTTCCGGTCCTGGGCAAAGCCAGCAAGGATCTGGGTGCCGCCGACGCCGGCCTGCCGGTGTGGGTCAGCCTCGTCGTGCCGATCGGCACCTTGGTCATCGTCGGTGTCACCGCGCTCGTCCCGGCACTTCGGGCCGGCCGGATGCCGGCGGTGCAGACCCTGGTCGTCGGCCGCGCCCCGAAGGCCAAGCGCGGCCAGGGCGCGCAGCGCCTGGCAAGCAGGCTGCCGCTGCCCCGGCCGATGTCGTTGGGACTGGCCCAACCGTTCGCCAAGCCGGCCCGGGCCGCGCTGGTCGGCGCCGCGGTGCTGTTCGGCGCGGTCAGCGTCACCTTCGCAATCGGGCTGGAGACCACGTTCACCAAGTACATGGACACGGACACCACCGGCTTCAGGGCCGCGTCGATGGTCGTGGTGCCCGCCGGCACGCCCGCCGGCTTCCACTCCCCCGGCGGCGGCCCTGCCAGCCCCCACTTGGACTCCACGAAGGTGGCCGCCGCGATCGCTTCGGTCCCGGGCACGAAGGCCGCGTTCGGCTGGGGCGACAGCGGCGCGACCGTGATCGGCGCACCGACGGGGGACCACACGAATGTGGACACCACCACCGGCGACCTGTCCTGGACCAACCTGGGGCTGCTCAACGGCCGCTGGTACCAGAACCCCGGCGAAGCCGTGATCAACGACCACCTGGCCTCGACGGCCGGGATGCAGGTCGGCGACACCGTCACCGTGGCGCAGGACAACAAGCGACTGCCGCTGCGGATCGTCGGCATCGACTTCGATGCCAGCAGCAGCGGGGTCGTGATGGCCGATTCGGCCACGTTCACCGCCGCAGGTCTGACGCCGTACATCACCCAGTTCAACGTCAAGCTGGCCGACAACGTCAGCGGCCCGGCCTGGTCCGCCTCGGCCACCCCCGCGCTGACCCCGCTGCACGCCGAGGCCACTCCGAACATCACGTACGCGAACCTCACGGTGCTCACCATGGTCGCCCTGGTGGCCACCCTCACACTGATGATGATCGCGGTCGCCGCGCTCGGCGTGCTGAACACCGTGGTGCAGGACACCCGGGAACGGATCCACGACCTGGGGATCTTCAGGGCCCTCGGGATGACGCCCAAGCAGACCACCGCGATGGTGCTGACCTCGGTGAGTCTCACCGGCCTGGTCGCCGGGCTGATCGGGGTCCCGATCGGGATGGCGGTGGAGAAGGTGACGCTGACCCAGATGGTGAGTGCGATCGGCAGGAACCTGCCGTCGAGCGTGACCGACGTCTACACCGCCGGGACACTGCTCCCGCTGCTGGCCGGCGGGATCGCGATCGCCCTGCTCGGGGCACTGCTGCCGGCCGGCTGGGCGGCGCGCTCCCGGACCGCCACCGCGCTGCGGACCGAGTAGAACCGGCCGCTCGTCCGCACAGTGGACCCGAGTCCTGCGGGCCGGCCCCGCCAGCGCGGCCGGCCCGCAGGCACCGATGTACGCCTGCAGGCCCTGTATCCGGGGACTCCAGGAACGGGTCCGGCGCTCGATCCTCCTCCGTGACGAGCCAGCTCGCCCCGCACGAATCTCGGACCAAGCCGGCCCGCGCCACCGAGCACGCACCCGCAACCCCGGTGGCATGGACGCTGGGACGGGTCCGAAGGCCCCAGGTGGCTACCTCGATCGAGGTCATGCGAGACCTTCAGCTCTGTCCGATGTCCGCGTTGTGGAGGCGGCGTTCGGTGAGGCTGGCCACCCCGCTCAGCGCCTGCAGCTCGTCCTCCAGGGCGGCCCTGTCGACGGTCAGAGGAGATGCTCCAAACAGACTGGTGGCTCCGGCCGACAGGATTCGGCGCGATGACCAAACCCTGTCAGGACCCCACTCAGCCCGCCGTCAGCGAAGATCCCCGTTTCGGCCCGTAGACGATCTCGGGGATTCCCCGGAGGAGACCCCCGGCCGGACTGAACCGAGAACGGGCACCCCGCAGCTCAGACGCCGTCGGCCAGCCGGACCGGCGTCAGTCGCGTCGGTTCGGCCGGACCGCGGAGAAGAGGACGAGCCCCAGGATCACGGAGGTGAGAATGATGAGGAACTTCCGGAAGCCCTCGGAACTGGTGGGCAGCCAGCCCTGCGCCAGCCCGACCAGCAGCACGATATCGAGCACGACCACGATCGCGAACCCAGGCCGCTTCATTCGTTCTCCCCCCGTTTTCCTTCGCATCCTAGATGATCGATTCCAAGGGGTCAGTCGCCCAAGTCCATTGTCCTCATGGCTGTCTGACCCACATGCCTTTCGGCAAGGACACGGCGAACGCGGCACGTGGTTGGTCAGTGCGGTCGGAGTCCGTCCAAGACCACATCGAAGATCCGCTGCCGGGACGCCGGGTCTGCTCCGAGGTGCTCCATCGTTGTGCTGATGCCGGCCAGCAGGGCGAGCAGTTCCGGCAGGCCGAGGTCCGGGCGGACGGCTCCAGCCCGCTGTGCCCCGTCCAGCAGTACCGCGAGCTGGGCCTGGATCACGTCACTGGACTCCTGTAGGGCCGCATGCGCGTCCACGTCCGCTGCGACGAGCGCCTGGGCGAACTCGTTCTTGCCCGCGGACTGTTCGACAATCAGTTGAAAGCAGGCGAAGAACGCGTCGGAGGGCTTCATCTCGGCCGCCAGACGCGCGGTCTGGGCGGCGATCGCCTCAAGCCTGCGCACCATCACGGCTTCCAGCAGCGCCTCCTTGGTCGGGAAGTGCCGGAAGAGTGTGCCGACTCCGACCCCGGCGGTCCGAGCAATCTCCTCGGTCGGCACACCGACGCCACGGGTGGTGAACACCTCCGTGGCGACGTCCAGCAGCCTGGCCCGGTTACGGGCTGCGTCCGCCCGCAGCGGGCGCTCCTTGGCACCACTCATCCCCTACAGCCTTCCTCGCCGGTCCGCAGAGTCCTGCTAGACAAGCGGAGTGTCTAGTCCGTATCGTCAAAACGGACTCGCCAGTCCGATTCTAGCGACGGATTCCGACGGAGGCTGACCATGCCCAAAACGCTGACACCACGCGAGGTCTTCACCAAGCTGCTCGACAACATCGCCGCAGGCCGTTACTCCGAACTGGCCGGGCTCTACGCCGAGGACGCCGTGGTGGAGACCGTCTTCGAGCCCGTCGGCCCGCGCCGCACTCAGGGGCGAGCCGCACTCGAGGAGCGGTTCGCGCAGGCCGCCGCGGCCAGTCCGGTGGATCTGACGCCGGCGAACATGGTCATCCGGGAGACCGACGATCCGGAAGTAATCGTCGCCGAATGGGACTACCAGGTGCACCACCGGCCCACCGGGAAGACCTTCGAGTCCGCCAACATCCAGGTACTGAGGGTCCGCGACGGCCTAATCCTCCACAGCAGGGACTTCCACGACCACCTGGCCCTCATAGCGGCCACTGGCACCCTGCCCCAACTGGTGGCAGCGCTTCAGAGCAAGTAACGCAGTCAGTGATCGAAGGCGGTCAGTGAGCGCAGGACGGGCTGGCCGGTGTGGTGGTTGTGCCAGATGGCGGCGGTCATCGCAAGGATCCTCTGGAGCACGCGGACCATCACCCCACCAGGAGTGCGGGCGCGGTGGCGCTCCAGGTCGAGCTGCCGCATGAACGTCTCGTTGGTCGACTCGATGACCTGCCGCAGCTCTTCGCCGACGGGGTGCCCGCGGGTTACCGGGGCGCGGACTCGCCGGCGCACTGAGCGCCGGCGGTGCGCTCGCGGGTGACGAGATCGGTGCGTCCGGCGGTGGCATCCAGCCACACGACGCGGGTGCCGTGATCGGCGACGGGCGAGTCCTGGGAGCCTCGGTCGCAGGAGACGCGCTCGGGGGCGCCGCCGGTGAGCGGGAGCTGCCACAGCTTGGCGGTCTGGGCGTTGGTCCAGTCGTCGTGGACCCGCCCGGTGCGCGAGACGTAGGTGACCGCGCGCTCGGAGACGGTGAGCTGGTACGGCTCGGGGGCGGTGGGGTCGGCCGGCAGGAGGTCGGTGATGCCCGAGCCGTCCAGGGCGCCGGAGCGGATCGTGGCGCGCCCGGTGGGCGGGGTCTGGACCCACAGCATGCGGCCGCCGGCCAGGTGGACGGCGTCGGCCAGGTTCTTCGGGTCGGCGGGCACGTACTGGGCGGTGACCTTGCCCTCGGCGAGCGAGTACGCGGTCGGCGCGTTGACGTAGTCCTGGCCGGACATCCAGCTCTCGGTCCAGGCGAGGACGCCGCCGTTCAGGTCGAGGCCGCCCACGCCGTGACCGGCGGGCAGCGGGATCACCGTCTCCGGGGAGCCGTCGCCGTGGACGACGTGGATGCGGGTGGTGTCGGTGGTGAAGTCCCGGAGCGTGTAGACGATGTCGCCGCCGGCCGTGCGGATGTTCTGCGGCTCCTGCCGGGCGTCGTGGTAGATGCTGCGCACCGGGCCGGCGCCGGTCAGTGGCGCGCTCAGCAGCTCGTAGCCGAAGACACCCTGGGCGTCCTTGCCGACGGCCTTCCACACCGCGTTCGTGCCGTCGGTGGCCGCCCAGCTGTGGTAGCGGCCGTCGTCGGGGCTCAGTCGCACCGGGGTGGCGCTGCCGGTGACGGCGCCGGTGTACAGGGCGGTGCTCTTGCGGGTGGCGTCGGTGTTGGCGAGCATCACCCAGTGACCGTCGGCGACCACCGGGGCGGCCATGTTGTTGGTGATGCCACTGAGCAGGACGCGGCTGTCCAGGCCGAGCTTGCGCTGCCAGCCGGCCTTGATGCCGTGGGCGTCGAACGCGGCGGCGACGGTGCGCAGCTGGGCGCGGGTCAGGCCACTGGCGCGGCCAGCGGCCAGGACGGCGTTGCGGCCGGCGACGAAGTCGTCGAGCGGGGTCATGTACTCGGTGAGCGCGCGGTAGATCACGCGGTCGGCGACCAGCGGGTCCAGGGTGCGCCGGATGTCCCACAGGGCCCCGCCGAAGATGGTGGAGTTGAGGTGCACGCCGCCGCTGTCGGTGCTCAGGGAGGCGCCGACGTAGTCGTCGACGGTGGTGTGGTGGTCGTCCAGGTGGCGGGTGGCGCAGGCCTGCGGGGTGCCGGTGCGGCACAGGCCCTCGCCCAGCAGCGCGGCCCTGGGGTCGTCCATCGCGATGCCGCGGGTGGTGACCTCGATGGCGTTGCCGAAGTAGTCGGCGAGCGCCTCGTCCATGGCGCCGGACTGGCCGAGGTAGGCGAAGTTGGCACTGTTGGTGATGACGCCGTGGGTCATCTCGTGGGCGGAGACGTCGAGGGCGGCGGCGAACGGGAAGTACTTGTCGTCGCCGCCGCCGTAGATCATCTTGCTGCCGTCCCAGTAGGCGTTGGGGAAGGCGCGTCCGCCGGCGGTGACTCCGGTGACGGAGACGATCGGGCTGTTCTTGCCGTCCAGGCCCAGACGGCCCAGGCGGTCGCGGTAGAAGTCGTAGACGACACCGGCGTTGACGTGTGCGTCGGTGGCGCCGTCGGTGCCGGTGGCAGCGGGGAAGTCGGGGGTCGGGGAGCTCGCGGGGTGGGCGTCGGCGGGGATGCGGTCGAAGTCGCCGACGTCGCGGCCGGCCGCGTCGTAGGTGGTGATCGCGACGGGACGGGTGAGGTCGGTGAGCTGGTAACTGCCGTCCGCCTGGCGGGAGATGTTGACGCTCACGCTCCTGCCGTGGACGTCGGGGGCGGTGCCGGTGGCGGGGGTGACGGTGGCCGGGGCCGGGTCAGGGGCGGCCGCGGAGGGCGCGACGGCCTCGGGGCGGGCGGCGGCCGCGGAGGGGGTGCGGGCATCGTGGGCGAGGACGACGACGCCGGCGGTGGCATCCACGTAGACGTCACGGGTCAGCGGGGTGCCGTCGGCGCCGGCGCCGCGGACGGTGTAGTGGCGGGTCAGCTTCCCGGCGCCGTCGGGCAGGATCACCAGGCCGGCGTCATCGGCGGTGGCCTTGGCGCGGGCGGCGTCCGGCAGCGCGCCGAGCGCGGCCGTGCGCAGCAGCTCGTCCGCGACGGTGGGCTCGGTGGGGGCGGCGAGGCCGGTGAAGAACTTGCCGCCGACCGCCTCGACATGCTGGGCCGCGCCGTCGCCGGCGAGGTGGACGAGGTACTGGGCGCCGAGTACGGGGACGCCGCCCTCGTTCTGCTGGAACCTGACGGTGCGCCGTCCGTCGGGGCCGCTCTCGGTGCCGGCTTCGGCGAGCTGGGCGGGGTCGACCCGGTAGCGGTCGCGGTGGGCGGCCAGGTGGGCGCGGGCGGCAGCGGCCGGGTCGCCGGGGGCGGGATCGCTCAGGCCGGTGACCAGCTGCGGGGCGGCGGTGTCCTGCCCGGCGACCACGCCGGGGACGGGGTCGCCGGCGGCCTGCGCGGGCGCGGTGTCGGCGGCGGCGGTCGGGGCGGCCAGGGCGGCCAGGCTCAGGGCGGCGGCTATGCCGGCGCCGAGGGCCTTGGGCGTGCGGGCGTGACGGTGCACTGCGCTCCTCTCACGGAACGGGAACACGGGAATCGGCGGTGGCGCCCTGCCCGTCGCCGGTCGGCTGACGGTGTGCAGGGGCCACGTCACGAACATAAGCCATCTCCCGGCATATGTCGAACAACTACCTATCGGGAACTCCGGGAGCCCTGGCCCTCAGGCGGCTCTCTGCCCGTGGATGAGGAACGGGAGGGCACGGCCGGCGAGGGCCTCGGCGACATGGGCGGCCTGGGCGGGGGCCATGGCCCCCGCCCAGCTCACGGACGGGGACGAAGCGGGCGCCGGCGGGGCGGCCGTCGGCGATGCCACCGTCGAAGACGAGGTTGAGGCGCTCCAGGTAGCGGTCGGCGGGGGTGCAGTACACCGTCCTCGCCGACCCTGCGGACCGGCCGACTACCTCCAAGAGGCCACTCACTCCGGCCTCTACGAGCCGCGGCCGGTCCATTCCCGGAGACCCGCCCCGCAACCTGGATCCTTGCCTGAGGCATGATTCAAGGGTGTGGAGCGACTTGATCACAGAGCGCCCGGCATGACGAATCTACTCCCGGCGGCACCCGAGGCCACGCTTCGGGAGGCCGCACGCCTCCTTGGCCACCATCTGCCGAACGAGCTCACCGCGCTGCTGCGGGAGAGCAATGGAGTCGAGGGCGAATACCGCCTCGAACTGATCTGGTCAATCGAACGCATCGTCACCGACAACCTGGCCCTCCGGGGCGATGCCGACCTGGCAACGCTGTATATGCCGTTCGATTGCCTGCTCTTCATCGGGGATGCTGGCAGCGGTGACCAGTTCGCGCTCGTCCCGAACACCCGCCATCCCGATGTCTTCGTATGGGACAACGAGAACGACAGTCGCACCTGGGTGGCACCTGGGCTGGCGAAGTACCTTGATGGTGGCTGACCGGGAAGATCAACCCGTAGGCACCGCGTCGCTCCGAGTGGCCTCGTCTGCGGGAAATGGCGGGTCAGTCCTCGAAGGCGAAGCCGCCACGCACATGAAGCGGCAGGCCAGGGATCTTCCTGACGCCCCCCACCTGGTCGACCAGCCAGGTGGGTACATCCTGGTCTACTCCTCCCAGTCAGCCCACTGAGTAGTTGTCAAATGTTGTGGACTGGGCGAGGCTGTCACCGGCCTCGCCTGCGGCGCTTTCCGGGGTTTCTCGGGTGTCACTCGGCGGGTGTCGGGACCCGGTTGAAGAGCCGTCCGGCCATGTCGGCTCCGATGATGGCGCCGTCGGCGTCGCGGGTGAGGAAACCGCGCTGGCCGATTAGGCCGCCGCCGGTGACGATGTACTCGTCGCCGCTTCCGGGGAGCAGGCCGAGGCCGGCCGGCGGCAGGTCCGCCGGCAGTTCCCTGTCGGACGCCGCGCGGATTTCCGGCTTGATCCGGCATTCGACCGTCATCGTGTCACCGTCGGTGTCGATGATCAGCGTCATGAATTCGTTCTCGTAGTGCCCGGTGATCTCCTGTGCGCGCTGCGGGTCGTACGGGAGCGGCTCGGGGTCCCGCTCGACCACGCCGAGGTAGTGTTCGAGCGCCCAGTGGAGCACGGCCTGGTTGAACTCCAGCCCGTTGTCGGGCCCGGCGTTGGACGCCGCCACGACGGCGAAGTCCCGCTCCGGAACCAGCAGCAGGTTGGCGAACTGGCCGTTGGTCGATCCGCCGTGCCCGACGGTGCGCACGCCGTCCACGTCGCGCAGGAACCAGCCGAGGCCGATGGCGTCGCCGAGCGTGGAGCCGTGCAGCTCCACCGTCGGTTCCTGCATGCGCCTCGCCAGGTCACCGCCGTCGAGGTGGAACCGGGCCCAGCGCAACTGGTCGGAGACCGAGGACACCAGGCCGCCGCCCGGGTTGTTGCCGCGCGTGTCCTTCCAAGTCCGGGCGACCTTGAGCGCCCCTTCGCTGAGGTTGTGGCCCACGGCGAACCGGCGGGTGATGGCCTGTCCGGCGGTGAAGACGCTGTCGGTCATGCCGGCCTGTTCCAGGACGAGTGAGGCGACAGCGGCCTCGTAGGTCTGGCCGGTGACGTTCTCGACGACCCGGCCAAGCAGGTTGTAGCCGAGCTGGCTGTAGGAGGCGCGGCCGCCGACCGGGCCGATCAGCGCCACCTCGGCCATCTTGGTCACCTCGCGGGCCAGCGCGTCGTCTCCGTCTCCGCTGTCGAAGACCATCCGGGTGTCCAGCCCGGCGGTGTGGTTGAGCAGGTTCAGGATGGTGATCTGCGCGGCCGCGTCCTCATCGGGGAGCCGGAGTTCTGGAACGTAGCGGCGCACCGGCGCCTCCAGCTCGACCCGCCCCTGCTCGACCAGGCGCATGATCGCCGTCGCCGTGTAGGTCTTGGTGACCGAGCCCAGCACGAACAGCGTGTCCCGGTCGACGGGCAGCGGGTTGTCGATGCTCGTCACGCCGTGGCAGACCGTCAGCTCCCGTCCGTCCACCCGGACTCCCACCGCCGCACCCGGGATGCCGAGCTCCTTGGCCTTCTCCTCGACGAACTCCGCCAGCGCATCGTGTGACATCTCGATTCCCCCTCGATCGGTGTGGTTCGCGCACGGCGCCGAGCGGCCCATCGGGCGTCGCGGCGACTTGCACTGTGTTCAAGTGGAGGCTAGCGAACGACTTGAACACAGTGCAAGGAGTTTCTTGAACGGCGTGCAAGTCGCGGGCTATGGTGAATCCATGCCCCGCAACACACTGACCCGCGAACAGATCCTCACTGCCGCCATCACCCTGCTGGACGCCGAAGGGCTGGAGGGCCTGAGCATGCGGGCACTAGGCCAGCGGCTGGGCTCGGCGGCCACCGCGGTCTACTGGCACGTGGGCAGCAAGGACAACCTCATCGCACTCGCCGGCGACCAGCTGTGGCACGAAATCGCGCTGCCCGACCCCGACGAGGTCGGCTGGCGCACGGCGGCCACCATCATGGCCAGCGACCTGTACACGATGCTCACCCACCACCCGTGGCTGCTGCAGGCCTTTGGCTCCCTCCTCATGTTCGGCCCCGGCAAGGCCCGCCACGACGACCACCTCCTCGCCATCTACGAAACCGCAGGATTCGCCGGCCCCGCAGCCGACCAGGCCGCGGCCGCCGTCTTCACCTTCGTCCTCGGCAACGCCCTCGGCCCAGCCGCAACCGCCTCACTCACCCGCAAACTGCGGCGCGAAGGTAGCGGTGACGCCGAACAGGCCATCGGCGACACCCAGGCCGAGGCTCGCGAGATCGCCGCACAATTCCCCCGGCTGCGCGCCCGCCTGGACACCCACAGCGCCGACTACGGCGCGGCGCCCGACAACACTTTCCAGATCGGCCTCCAGGCCATCCTCGACGGGCTGGAGACGCTGCAACGTGGGCCTACTCGGTGACCATCACATGATGATCCGGGAAGGTACGCCCGGCCCACGGTTCGAAGGCGGGGCCGAGGCGGAGGGCGGTGGCCCTGCGGTCCAGGTGCCGCAGCACAGCGGACTGGGCCATGGTCCGGTCTGGATCGGTGAGGACCTTCTTGAACCAGAGCCGTCTCCTCAGCGCCGGTGACCTGCACGAACTCGCGAAGGTAGGCAGCGAAACGCAGGTGCTCGGCGGTGCGGAGCTTGACGGTGGAGAAGGTCGACTCGATGGGATTCGTGGTCCGCAAGTGGATCCAGTGCTCGGCCGGGAAGTCGTAGAAAGCCAGCAGTTCCTCCTGGTCATCGGCGGTCTTCGCGACGGCCTTGGGCCACTTGGCGCCGTAGGTCTTCGCGAACGCCTCGATCGCCTTCTCGGCGTGGGCGCGGTCCTCGGCGTTGCAGATCTCCTGCATCGCCTTCGTCGCGCCCGGCTGTGCGGACTTCGGCAGGGTATTCGTGACATTTCGGGCCTTGTGGACCCAGCAGCGCTGATGCCGTGCGGCGGGGAACACCTCGGCCAGGGCATTCCACAGGCCCATCGCGCCGTCGCCGACGACGAGTTCGGGATCGCGCATGCCGCGCCTGCGGCAGTCGCGCAGCAGGTCGGCCCACGACTCCGTGGACTCGCGCAGCCCCTCGGCCAGGGCGATCAGCTCCTTGGTGCCGTCCAGGCGCACTCCGCGAAGGACCAGGACGCACGAGTGGACCTGGCCGAGGCGGACCTTGGGGTGCACCCCGTCGGCCCACACGTAGACGAAGTCGCTGTCCGCGAGGTCGCGCGCCTGGAAGGCGGCGTAACCGTCGCTCCACCGCTTGGTTAGCCGGGTCACGGTGGCCGGCGACAGCCCGGCCGAGGAGCCGAGGAACTGCTCGAGCGCGGGCACGAAGTCGCCGCTGGACAGCCCGTGCAGGTAGAGCAGCGGCAGCACCTCGCTGACCTTGGGCGACTTGCGGCACCATGGCGCCAGGATCTTCGAGGAGAACCGCATCCGCTCGCCGATGGCCTCGTCCACGCGCCGGTCGTTGGCCCGGGGCGCGGTGACCTCGACCGGTCCGGCCGCGGTGGCCACGGTGCGGGGCCGGTGGTGGCCGTTGCGGACCTCCAGGCGGCGGCCACGCTTGTCGGTCTCCGCAGCCAACTCGGCTATGTACTGGTTGACTTCGGCCTCCAGGGCGGCGGCGGGCATCCGCCGGGCGCCTTCGCGGACGATCTCGTCGATCAGGGAGCCGGTGTCGGTCGAGCCGTCGGCGTTCACTATGCTGAGCACGGGCATGCCTTCCCAGCCCGCGCTGCGAACGCGGGTCTACTCGGTGACTGGTCGATCAATCACCCGGGAAGGTACGCCCTTCGCGCGCTCCCGGGGAGCCGATCCACAAGTCCTGAGCATTGCTCCAGCCCACTGCCGGAACCAGACTCCGATCCCCCAGGAGCCGTCCGCTCTGGGGATCAGAAAGCAGGCGTCGCCCTCCTCGGTGTTGGCCCACAGCACCATCCCGCGCTCACGGGGATAGAGGTCGTACGGGATCCTGTTCGGCACCAGGGCCTGGTACAGGGGCCCCCTCATGTTCATCAGATCGATCATGGTGTACTCGGACGCCTGCGGATGCAGCACCGACAGGAAGTCCCCGACCACACCAGGGCCGTAGGCGGCCACGAACTGCTTGTACTCCGCCGGCAGTTCCCCAGTCACTGCCTCGATGGTTTCCCACGCCTCGGCGCTCCGGTTCCAACAGCCGTGACCAAGTCCCAACTAGCGTGTCACGTGTCCTGTCGCACTGAAGCTGACAGATCGTGGGCCGCTGACCTGCTGGGTTGCCATGTCGTTTGAGAACGCCGCAGGCCGGTGTTCTCAAACGACATGGCTTTCACGGAAACGCTGGTGGTGGGCGAGGGCAGCTCAGCCGTCTCGCTCTTCGGTAAGGCTGCCCGTGGCCGTCCGGAGACGGTGCCGGGCCGCTTCCAGACGTACGGCGTAGTCGGCGGCGAAGTTTCCAGGGAGCGCATTGTCCAGTGTTCCCACGATCTTGTGGATCGGGGCCCAGGCTGCCGGATCGACGACCAGACGGCTGAGATCCGTCATCTGTACTCGCTCCAGCCGGCCCGAGAGGACCAGGCCTCGTCGGGGGCGAGCTTGATCGTGATGTCGCTGTCCTCCATGACCGGAATCTAACTAGTCGCGCTTGGGCCAGATCGGGCCCTGGTCGGTCCAGATGACGCCCTTGTTGCGGCACAGGCAGAAGGGGTGGCCGATCGGGTCGGTGTAGACCTGCCAGCCGTAGCCGTTGGGGCCGATGAAGTCCTGCCTTAGCGTCGCGCCGAGGTCGAGGACGCGGCGCTGCTCGGACTCGATCTCGTCCACTTCGAAGTCGAGGTGGAACTGCTTGGGGTGCTCGCTGTCGGGCCACTGCGGAGCGCGGTAGTCGTCCACCCGGATGAATGCCAGCTCGATCTCGCCGAACTGGATGCCAGCCCAGTCCTCGGAGCTGCCTTCCTTGAGCGGACGGTCCGTCACCTCGGAGTAGAAAGCAGCCAGCTTCATCGTGTCCGGGCAGTCGATAATGAAATCGGTGAGTCGCAGCATCCCGCGATCTTGTCACAAGCTCACACCACCGCCGCTGTCCTGTCGCACTTGTCAACGGCCTTGAAGGTCTCCCCGTAGGCGGCCATGAGTTCTCCCCGCTGGCGGCCACGGAGTCTTCCCCAACGGCGGCCAGTTATCTCCCCG
>NZ_JBHWDU010000049.1:0-46519 GCF_042734825.1 Kitasatospora sp. NPDC059648
GAGCCCACCGACCACCCGGCCCCTGTCCTGCCGGTGGCCCGAGGGGCCCCCGGCCGGACAGGGGCCCCGCGCCGTCCCGCGCCCCAACTCCCCTTCCACCAGCGGGAATCCGTCACGACACGCCACAAGATCAATTGGACTCCACCCCACAATCCATGGTTTAATTGATGTGTCAGGTCGGGGAGGGCAACCCCCGCCGGACACCCCGGGCCATCCGGCCAGGGACACACCACCAGCACCACCAAGGAGCAACCCGTGGCAACCACCCCCCAGACCGCCGACCGCATCACCCGCCTCGCCGAGGCCCACGGCTGGACCGTCACCCAGACCGGCTACACCATCAAGGGCCAGCGCACGCACCTGCTGCACGCCGAACACGGCACCGACGAGATCGCCATGTCGTGGACGCAGAAGCACACCAAGCGCGGCATGCGCTGGACCCCCGGCACCTACACCGCGTGCATCAGCGACCTCACCCAGGGCGCCACCCTCGCCGACATCAACGCGATCATCACCTCCGCCAAGCAGCCGGAGGCCGAGGGGGAGGTCGAGACTTCCCTTCCCACCGCCGCCGACCTCACCCCCGGCATGCTCGCCCAGGCCCGCCGGGACGCAGAGACCAGCGGAGTCGCCCAGACCGTATGGCCGTCCGTCTGGAACGGAGCCACCCGCGCGGTCGGCGAGCCCACGATCGTCAGCGCCTGGTACGGAGCGGACCGCCCCGAACACGCCCACCCCACCGCACAGCCCCTGATCACCGTGCTCCCCACCTGGTACTACCCGGCCCCGGCCCTGCCCGCCACCCCCACCGAGGTCGAGGACACCGCCGAGGTCGAGGACACCGCCGAGGTCGAGGACACCGCCGAGGTCGAGGTGAAGGAACCGCCGTACACCGTGCCCACCACCGCGCGCGTCGCCGCCGCGTGGTTCAAGGGTCTGTTCATGTACGCCCGAATCGGTCAGGGGGCGTGGGAGTACACCGCCAGGGGCGAGCTGTACACCGTCACCCACGAAGGGCCGTACCGCTACGTCGTCCGCCACGCCACCCGGGACGGCCTGCACGTCATCCCCACCAGTGAGGGATACGGCAGCCTGCACGCCGCTGTCCAGGCCGCCCGCCACCACGCCAAGCAGCTGACCACCGTCAGCTGACGCGCCGCCGGTCCCCGGGCCACCGCCCCGGGGACCGGCCACCGGCCTACCGCAGCACCCCACCCCGCCGCGCGGAGGGCAACCCGCACGGCACCGGCCCCGGCCGGACACCATCAGCACCGAGGAGTACCACCCATGACCACCGAACCCCCCGCCGAGGCCGCCCAGCTGATCGACATTGCCGGAGCCCTGAACTGGGAGGTCGTCACCTCCACCAGCACGCGCCCGGACGGCACCCTTCTGTTCACCCTGTACGCCTCCAACACCACCGGCGAATCCTGCACCACCGGCGCATGGATCGCAGCCGACTGGCAGACCGCCGACGGGTCATGGACCATCGGCGCGCGCAAGCCCTACCTGATGATCCAGGGCAACGGCGCCGTGGCCACGCTGTCCCAGCTCGCCGACGTCATCAGGCACCACCCCGCCCGGCACTGACCGGCCGCCGGTCCCCGGGCAGCACCACCCGGGGACCGGCCACCGGTCCGGCGCGGCAGGCCGGGTCCGGGCCGCATCGAGCGGCCCGGCCCCGGGGCTGACGCCACCTCGCCCGCACCCCCGGAACCTCCCGGACCACCCCCCCCAGACCCGCCGCGCGGAGGGCAACCCGCACGGCACCGGCCCCGGCCGGACACCACCAGCACCGAGGAGTAACACCATGGCCACCAACCTGCGCGTCGACGACCGCGTGTCCCACGACGCCGCCCCCGCCGACGCCCCCGACTACGGCACCATCCGGCTCATCACCGACGACGGCCCGACCATTCACGTCGAGTGGGACCGCCTCCAGGGCCGGAGCCAGGAATGCGGTCCGGCCGAGCTCAACCACGCCCCCCGCTTCGAGGCGGACCAGGCCGTCCCCGCCCTCGCCACCGGCGTCCGCGTCCAGCGCCTCATCACCCACCTGGACCCCGTTCCCGGAGCCAGGCCCCGCCAGATCATCGAGCGCGGCACCTACCTCGGCGCGCTGGACGGAGCGGACCACGTCGTCCAGTGGGACGGCACCGACACCCCGGAATTCAGCTACGGCATGCCCGACTTCCACGCCCTCCACCCCGGCCACCTCGCCGCCGAGCGCCACATGACCCGCTTCGCCATCGGCGACCGCATCGAACTGATCCACCGAGGCCAGATCCTCGGCGGCCGCGTGCTGGAGATCCGCCGCACCACCGGCCGCAACAGCATCCGCCAGGCCCGCATCCGCCTGTACAACCAGGCCGATACCCAGTGGCGCGACGTCCTCACCCTCCACCCCCTGCACGGCGCCCAGCTCGCCGCCGAGTACGCCCGCCGCTGCCACGCCGGACAGACCTACGAGCAGGCCGTCCAGGTCTACTACGGCGATTTCCGCCCCTGACCGGCCGCCGGTCCCCGGACGCCACCGCCCGGGGACCGGCCCCCCGCCCCGGGCGGCGGGCCGGGTCCGGGCCGCATCGAGCGGCCCGCACCCGGGGCTGACGCCACCGCACAAACCCCGCCCCACCTACCGCACCACCCCCGACCCCGCCGCGCGGAGGGCAACCCGCACGGCCACCGGCCCCAACCGGCCGGACACCACCACCAGAGGAACCGCCATGAACACCAATCACCGCCCGCTCACCAGCGCTGAGGATTTCGTAACTCTCGCCGCCACCATCACCGGGCCCGAGCTGTACACCCTGGCCCACGCGTGGACGGTCAACCTGCCCCCCGCCACCACGCAGCGCCGCGCATGGCGCCTCATCGAGGAAGAGGCTGCCTTCCACATCTGGGACACCATCGGGGACCAGGTCCTCAGCCGCGTCTACTGGACGGCGCCCATCAGTGACGGCCTCATGGCCATGCGCACGGCGGCTATCGCGGTCGCAGCCCGACAGGGGCTGACGGCGGACGAGTACGCCGCGCTGATCGGCCCGTGGGAGTCCCTCGCAGGCCCGATCGGCTGACCGGGCGCCGGTCCCGGGCTGCCCGCCCGGGACCGGCCCGGCCACCCGCGCCGGCCGAACCCGCAGCGGCCGGCCGGCGCCGCGGCCGCCAAAACGACGCCCCTCCGGGGCGGCCCCGCCACACTCCGGCGCGTTCACCGCCCGGGGCCGTGGCCGGCCCCGGCCGGGCGCCGGAGCCAGCACCATCCCGCCCAGCCCTGCCGACCTACCGCACCACCCGGCACAGGCCACACCCCCTCAGACCGCCCGCCCCGCAACCGCCGGACGGGCCCCGGGCGAGGCAACCGCCCGCACCCCACCACCAGCACCACACCGTCAGGAGACCCCCATGCCCGAGCACAGCCACGGCCCCGACGAGCCCGCCATCCCCCAGTTCACCGGCACCATCCCCGGCCAGCGCCGCGCCAGCGCCCCCACCGGCGGCGCCCGCCCGTTCGGCCCGCCGCCCGCCGACGACACCATCCCCGGCCAGGCCGACGGCACCACCCACTGACCCACCGCCACCCGACCACCGGCCGGGGCCCCACCAGGCCCCGGCCCCACCCCCAGGACCATCACCGTGTTCAACCTGCCGCCACTGTGCGCCGCCGTCGACCCCGACCAACCCCACCTCCTCACCGCCGCCCGCTGCACCGCCGACGCCACCCACCGCGTCATCGGCTACCGCCTCACCACCCCCGACCTCGCTGCCGGCCACCACGCCCTCGCCTGCCAGCCCCACGCCCAAGCCCTCGCCGACCACTGGACCCGCCGCGGCGTGCGCACCGCCCCCGGCCGCCGCCCCGACCCCGTCATCGCCCGCACCCACCCCTACCGCCCCGGCGCCCTCTACCCGACCACCCTCCAACCCACCTTCGACGCCCTCCCCTCCTACCAGCCGGTCCCCGCCGCCCCCGCCCCGCCGCCCCCGCCCCGGCGCCGCCGCACCCCACCACCCCGCCAGCCCGCCCTGTGGACCACCACCGCCGTCACCGCCCCCGAGCCCGGCACCCCCACCGACGGCGAAGACGCGGACCTGATCGTCCTGCCCGACTACGTCCGCGCCGTCCCCGCCGGCATCCGCTCCGACGGAGTCCAGGACCGGTGGCGCATCGAGTGCCGCCGCACCGGCCACGGCGACGGCGACTGCCACAGCCCCACCGCCGACGGCGGATGGCTCACCGTCCACACCCTCACCAGCGACCACGACACCGCCATTGACAGCGCGTTCAACCACGCCCAACAGCACCTGCCCGCCAACAACATGGTCACCGTCGCCCAGCTCGCCGCCGCCCGCACCGCCGCGTTCAGCACAGCGCAGGCCGACATCCTCAATGCCGCCCTACGCGGAGAGCTGCACGAGGACCTCAACGGCTACTACACCCCCGACGCCGGAAACTGGCAGCCCCGGGCATTCCTGGCCCGCAGGGTGCGGACCCTGCTCGCCCTCGGCCACCTCGCCTGGACCCCCGACAGCACCGGCTACCGCCGCACCCTGCCCCTCACCCCCACCGGCCACACCCTCTGGACGGCATGGGTGCACGCCCGCCGGTGCGAGCTCATCACCCCCGCCGACGAGGACGCCGAGCACGGCGTCACCGACCTGCAGCGCGATCAGTACCTCATGCTGCGCGACGAGTTCCCCGCCGAGCGCGAGGCCGCCAACCAGCGCGCCAAGCAGCCCCGGCCCGAGCCGCCGCCCACCGTCCGCGCAGACGGCCACTGGTACCGGCCCTACGCCGCCACCACCGACACCGAGCAGGAACGCGCCGTCCACTACGGCCCCCACCACTACCGCCTCCACCGCGCGGCCGAGGACCAGCCCATGACCCTGTTCCGCGCCGACGGCGGCCCCGCCCTCGCCACCGGTCTGCAGTCCTGGCACCAGGCCGAGCAGGCCGTCACCGCCCACGCCCAGGCCGGCGGCGAGCACGGCCGCGACGAGCTGGGCCCCCGCCCCGCCATCCCCTGGGGACTCGTCATCGACTGTCCCGTGACGCTCCACCAGGTCGGCTACCGGTGGCGCGACGTCGAATGCGCCGACTGCAACCGCTTCGCGCACCTCATCGAGCCGGCACCCGGACTCGGCGAGCACGACACCGAACCCGCCGCCATCCACGCCGCCACCGCCCACGCCCGCCACCACGAGACCGAGATCCGTACCGCCATGGCCAAGGCCCACCGCGAGGACGCCGCCCGCGCCCTCGCCCCCCACTTCACCGCCGAGCTCTACAACCTGCTCGCCGCCGCCGCCGAGCGCGCCGACGGCATCACCTACGACGGCCGCACCCGCTACCGCACCATCCCCGCCGGCACCCCCGCCAACAGCAAGCGCACCGGCCGCCCCGTCCGCCGCGAACTCGTCACCCTGCTCCAGCGCGCCGGATACCTCCACTACCGCCGACCCCGCAACCACGGCCCCGTCACCCTCACCCCCGACGGCCGCACCGCCCACCAGGCCCTCGCGGACACCACCCTTCCCGCCACCTGGACCACCCGCCGCCCGCCCGAGAAACTCCCGATCGTCCCCGACGGCTGGGCCGCCGCCCGCATCCGCGAACAGCAGCGCGAGCACTGGCGCCGCATCGAGGCCGAGCGCGCCCAACAGCGGCCCGCCGCCTAGAACACCCCACCCAAAACCGTGGTTTAATTAGCGCGAAGTCCCCGTCGTGGCCAGCCCCCCGACCGCGGGACAAAACGCGGAGGCCCGCCGCAAGCGGCGGGCCTCCGAGACGACGGGCGGACACAAGTGGGCAACCGGTCCGGCCCCGTCAACACCACCAGCAGAGACACCGCAGTCGAAACTGCAGAACTCCACCGGAGCCACCAATGCTATCCGACCAGGACCCCCGCGACGGACAGCCGTACGACGCACCGACGTACGGCGATCTCGTCACCCTCACGCCGGCGGCCGCCGCCGGTGCCCCCGCCGCCGACCACTACATGATCGTCGACCTCACCGACCACCCCGGCAGCGGCGTGCACACCATCGCCGACCCCGCGGACCGGCAGGTGATGTTCGTGCTCTGGCTCCCCGACGACCACCCCCGCCACCAGGACTGGGCGATGAGCGTCACCGCCGAGCAGATCGCCGGCATCGTGCGGCACACCGAGGACGGGGCCCAGACATGGCGACCCTGACCGCCGCCGGAACCCTGTTCCTCCCGGCGCAACGGGCCGCCTCCCCCGAGGAGACCCGCGTGACCCCCAGCCCCGCCGACGCCACCCGGCTCGACCAGGCCGTACAACTACTCGCCGAGCACCCCGACGCCGACACCACCGATCTCGCCCACACCGCCCACCAGCAGCACGGCGGGGCCGAATCGACATGGCGCCGCCTCATCACCCAGACCCGCGCCGAGCTGACCGACCGCCGCGGACTCATCGAGGCAACCGGCCTCAGCCCCAGCACCCTGGACCGCCTGTGGGCCGCCCGCGCTACCAACGGCCACCCCGCCCCCGTCATGGTCGGCGACGTGATGCACTGGCACCCCCAGCACTGGCAGGCCTGGCACACCGGCCTCACCCAGGCCCGCACCCGCCAGCACCAGGCCGACGCCGGCGGCGTCCACCGCGACGGCGACCCGAACGAACTCGTTCCCTGGCGCGAACTGGGCCACATCCTCGGCCACAAGGACGGCACCACCGTTGCCGGATGGCGTGCGGACCCGCCGGCCGGGCCGATCGGCGATTTCCTGCGCCACGAACAGCCCGACGGTGAAATCCTCTACCGCAACCAGCTGCAGCCGGCTTACCGGCGCCACCGGCTCTGGGACATCGCCGCCAAGGCGCCCACGCGCGGACGATCCGGCGCCAACCGCGGCGCCGGCCGCCGCACCGACTCCCCCGAGCGCGCCCAGGCCTACCGCGACACAGCCCGGCGCCTGCTCGCCGAACACCCCGACCGGACCACCGCCGACCTCATCCGCGCCGCCATCGAGCAGACCCCCGACGGCCCCGGGAAGAGCACATGGCGAAAGATCATCGACGCGGCCCGCGCCACGGAGACAGAGACCCCATAACCCTCCGGACACTGGCAACGATGGCTCAGCCCATGCCCGTTGCCCGATGCCTGACCAGGCGGACGGTAACAGTCCGTATCTGAGTACACATACTCATGACCCCCAGACAGGCACCAAGCAAGATGGCGGATGCCGATCAACTGCCCGTCCCGAGCCGCCGTCAACTAAGACCGGAGATCGCCGTTTGAGCGCGCGGAACCAGGCTCGTTGACGCGGCCGCCACGTCAACGAGCCTGGCCCGCCGGAGGAAACGGGTAGCTGTCACGACCAGCCCAATAGGACAAAAGGGAAAAAGCGGGGCGATCTGACAAGTCGTCAACCCGGGTTCTGGAAAAAAGATCGCGCCACGCCGGGAAAGTTGTGCGTCACAATGCCCCAACGCACTAGGATCTTGAGCATGCCAGCACCACGAG
This sequence comes from Kitasatospora sp. NPDC059648, assembly GCF_042734825.1. NCBI lineage: Bacteria > Bacillati > Actinomycetota > Actinomycetes > Kitasatosporales > Streptomycetaceae > Kitasatospora > Kitasatospora sp. NPDC059648. Next base: position 7,492 of record NZ_JBHWDU010000049.1, read on the forward strand.
GACGTCAGCAGCGCGGACGGTCCGCGGAGTTTCCGCCGGACAAGGTGATCCGTGCTGCCGTCAACTTGGCCCCTGGCGACCCGCTGCGGGCCGATTTCGAGCACCTGGTCAAGACCATGGGCGTGTCCGGCGCGGAGGTGGTGCGAACTGCACTGCAGGCATTGGCAGAGCACCGCCGCCCGACCCGGCGCCACCGGGAGGAGGCGGCGGGCATGACGTAACGGTCCCAGCTCCGGACTCTTACCCACCGGCTTCCTAACCCGGCGGGTGGTCCACGGAGCCTCCCGGTGTCTCAGCCTCCCAGGTCACCACAACCCAGCTGAGATCACCCATCAATCACACAAGACGCTGTTCGGACGACGGTCTGGTTTCCTAGGCCAGTCGCCGCCCTTTTACGCCCTGGAGCCCTGCCATCGTAGCGCAGACCAGCGGTGGCGGTACCCCCATGCCCGAGTCCGGTGTGTCACCGGATTGTCGACTTGGCGACCCGCGCGCCGCTTTTGACGTGGACCCGACACGTGTTTTGACCGTGTTTGTGACGGAGCTGCACCCGTGCGCGCTGGTGCGTGTGGCGGCCGAGGACGGCCAGGGCGGGTACCTGAATTCCTACCCGTCCGGCGCGACGATGCCCGTGTCCGAGGCCGTTCGAGACCATCCGTCCCGCCCCGTGGTGTTCTACCTGACGCAGCGTCGGCGCGGCGTGGACCGATTCGTCTACGTGGTAGGGGAGTTCGACACCAAGGGGTGCGGCGCGGAGGCGACCAGGGAGCACGCCGCCGAGTACGCGTCGATCCTCGCGGAAGAGGGTGTTGCGCCGGTTCCGGCGCGGTCGGGCCCGTCCGGTGGCTGGCACGTGTGGTCGGGGTGCGCGGCCGGGTGTTCGGCGGAAACCGTGGCGCGGATCAACGCGGCGGGCAAGGCTTTGTGGCCGTCGTGGGACAGCAGCCCGCTCTCCAACCCCGCCACCGGCGCGGTTCGTCCGCCCGGTTCACCGCACCGGCACGGCGGGCACAGCCGGCTGACGGCCCACACGGTCGAACAGGCGGTTCGCCTGCTCGGTCCCGCCTCGGCCGGCCCGGAGGCCTATGCCCGGGTGGCGGAGCGGATGGAGGCCCTGGCCGCCGAGCGCGGCCGCGCGATCATGCTCCGGGCGGCCGCGGGCAGCCCGGCCGCCGGCGACGGGCCGAGCGTCCCGCCGTCCATCAAGCTGATTGACCCGCGCGACCCGGCCCGGGGTGAACGGCCGGTCGTGCGCCGCGTCGCTGCTGACGAGGACGGCCGTCCCTACATCGCGGATGTTCCGCGCCGCGAGCTGACCGGCCGTGCCGCGCGCCAGCTCACCCGGACGCTGAGCGACCAGCACGACCACAGTCACCAGTTCCACGCCCCGCTCGTCGCGATGGCCGTACGGGGATGGCGGTTCGAGCAGGTGGCCGCAGTGGCGCGGGACGCCGCCGCCTCTCCCGCGCTGGAGTGGCTGCGGACCGTCAAGGACGCCACCGGCGCCCGGATCAAGCGCACCAGCGACGACGCAGCCGACCGGCTGGAGAGGGCTTGGTGGCTGGCCGTCCAGGACGCCGCCCGGATGCCCCGCCGCCCGGAGGACAGCGACCGTTACGACGGCGCGGCGAGCGAGGCGGAAGACGCCGCCGTTCACCTCCGCAAGCGCATGGACGCAGCGGGGGAGGCCCGATGGGCCCGCGAGAGCGGCCCGGCGGACTTCCTGCTGCTGATTGTGCTGTCCTGGCTCATGGTCACCTCCGACAGCCTGGACATCTCCGCCGACGTCCGCCGCCTCGGCGTGCTGGCCGGCTACAGCCACACCGCCGCCGCTGACGCGTTGAACCGACTCATCAAGGATGGCTGGCTGGTCGTCACGAAGGAAGCCGTCCGGCGGAGAGGGGAGGCCCGCCGGGTCACCCTGGCCACCGGCCACGAGTGCACCGCCGACCACCGCCACCGCTGTGCCGTCTACGAGATTCCCAAGACACGCCAGGGGTCTGACAGAAGTGTCAACGCCGCCCCCCAGAAGGGTGGTGATGCGCACTCTCAGAACCTCCGGACCTCCCTGGAGACTCTGCTAGCCCACGCTCAGAGCGACGTATGGCACCGCCTTGGCCACCACGCGGCCCGCACACACCGGGTGATCCTGGAGTCCCGTCGAGGCCTGTCTCTGGTGACCCTGGCGAAGCGCACCGGCTACACCCTCCGCACGACCCACAGGCACGTGCGCCGCCTTGAGGAACTGGGGTTGGTCACCACGGTGCAGGGAGCCCAGGGACAGGCTGTGAAGGCCGTCAAGGGGGCGTCGTTGTGGCAGGCGGCCCGTCAGTGCGGAACCGATGGCCGGATCGCCCGTCTCGCCGTACGGGCACGGGTGGAGCAGGAACGGCACCGGTGGTGGCTGGACGAGGAGGCGTGGTCGGCCCTGACGAGGGAGGAGAAGCGGGCCCAGGGGCGGCGCCGGGAGGCCGACGAGCTGGTGTTGCCGGGGATGGACCCGGGCCGGCGCAAGTACCCCAGGTTCGAGGACAAGAGCCCCGACCACGCCAGGGCCTACCGGATCGAAGCAGAGCGGATCCAGGCGCCGGGCTTGCTCGTCCACGCGCTGCAGCTCGCTGCGGACGGGCAGTTGGTGGACCCGCCCCGGCTGGTGCCCACCGAGGCCGTGAAGGCCGCGCCGGAGCCGGGCGCGCGACGCCGGCGACGTCGGCCGCGGCCCGCCGGAGTGCGGCCCCGCCCCCGGGGCGGCGCCGTACAGGTGGCGTTGCCAGGCCTGGCCGACGGGCCCGCCGCCGACGAGCCGTCGGTCATGGCCCTGGCCCTGCAGCTGAGCTGCCCGCACTGTGATGCCCGCTCCGGGCAGCCGTGCAGGCGGTTGGACGGGCAGTCGGCCGCCCGTCCGCACAAGGGCCGCCTGACCAAGGCCCGGCAGCTCCGAGAGCGGCAGCGTGCCGCCCGGCACCGGCACGGCGCGTGAACCAGGCCGGGGGGCTTCCCGGCCTGGCCAGGACGACACGACAGCTACAACAGGCCTGCATCTTTCAGCACGGCGGCGGCCTCCGAGAGCCGTTTGAACGCGGCGTCACCCTTGCCGTGGTGGTGGTCGGGGTGGTGCAGCCGGGCAGCCGTGCGGTACGCGGTTTTCAGCGTGGTCACCCCGTCGTCCCGCAAGTTGGCCAGGTCGAAGAGGACCGCCCGCGCCTCGGCCGTCGACAGCCGGCCACGGCGGAAGCCGGACGAGGAGGAGCCGGCGCGCCGCCGCCGTTCCTCCTCCGCCCGCCGTCGCTCCTCCTCCGCCCGCGCCTCTTCCTCTTGCGCCCGTTCCTCCTCCTCTTGCGCCCGTTCCTCCTCCGCCCGCCGTCGCTCGTACTCGGCCTCCCAGCGCTCCCGTTCTTCCTGCAGCCGTTCCCACGCGGCTTGCTGGGCGCGTTCCTCCTCCGCCTGGCGTTCCTTCTCGGCAGCCGCCGCCTTGGCCTCTCGGTACCCACGCGCCTTGCAGGCGTCAGAACACCACCGCGGCGGCCGCCCGCTTTGCACAGGACGCGTCCAGGAGAACCCGCAGCCCTCACACCACAGACGCTCAGTCCGTGGCGGCCTCGGCGGAGGCACCCGCCGTTCCCTGACGTTCCGTGCCATAGCACCCATCCCATCGCGGATTCTGAGGCTCCCTCACCCGAGAGCCCGTCACGTTTCAAATCGTAACGGTCCTTGGTCTGTGTCACGTTTCAAATCGTGACGCGCCGCCGCGCCCCAGTGTCACGATTTGAAACGTGACAACGGCCGGTCGTCCATGACCCTTGAGTTAAGTTCCGTTCCGTTCTTAAACGAAACGGAACGGAACAATAAATCGTTTTGTTCCGTTCTTAAACGGAACGCTGGAAATTGCGAACGAAACGGAGGAGCATGGGTGTATGACCGATGATGTGGCGCTCGGCGCCGTCGAATCCGGGGCCGAGGAGGCCGAAACGCGGTGCGGCCGCCCGGGGTGCCCGCACACCTTCCGCCAGCCGCAGACGGGCCGCCGTCGCATCTACTGCTCGTACGAGTGCCGACGGGCCATGTTCGACGCTGGACGGGAGGTGAAGAACGCCGAGGCGCCTGGGGGCGCCCGGGACGCTATCCCGCCGCAGGACCTGACCGCGGAACTGGTGAGCTTGGTCGCCGGCCTTACGCAGGTGGCCGGCGCGTTGCACCGTGAGCGGGCGGAGTTGGACCCCGCGTCGGTGCGCTCCAAGGTGGCCAGGGCCGAAGCCGAAGCCGCCAGCGCCGCGGCCGAAGCCGAAGCCGCCACGGCCAGAGCCGAGGGGCTACGGGTCAGTGTGGAGGCCGCGGCCGAGGCCATGGCGGAGGCCGCCGAGGAGGTCAAGGAGATCCAGGCCCGGGCCGACGAGGAGGCCCAGGAGGCTGCCCGCGTGATCGCCGAGCTCACCGCGGAGCGCGACCACTACCGCGACACCGCGGCTGCCGAGGCCAACCACGCCAGCGCGGCACTGGAGATGCAACAGGCCGCCCTCGACCACGCCGGCCGCCTCGGGCTCAGGACCCAGGAGAGCGAGGACCTGGCCGAAGCGGCGCGCGCCCGTGCCGCGCAGTTGGAGGCGGAGTTTCAGGCGTTGGCCGAGAAGACCGCGGCGGCGGAGGCTACCGCCAGGGCCGCCGTCGACCAGGCCGCAGCGGAGAAGGCCCGCGCCGACCGGGAGGAGGCGAAGGCGACAGCAGCGCGGGACGCCGCCGAGAAGGCCGTCCGCGCGAAGGAGGCCGCCGAGCTCAAGCAGAGGAACGCCGAGGACCGCGCCACCAAGGCCGAGAAGGAGAAGGCCGCCGCAGTGGAGGCCCAGCGCGTCGCCGAGGGGCTGCAGAAGGACGCCGAGCAGAAGACCGCGGCGGCGGAGGCTACCGCCAGGGCCGCCGTCGACCAGGCCGCAGCGGAGAAGGCCCGCGCCGACCGGGAGGAGGCGAAGGCGACAGCAGCGCGGGACGCCGCCGAGAAGGCCGTCCGCGCGAAGGAGGCCGCCGAGCTCAAGCAGAGGAACGCCGAGGACCGCGCCACCAAGGCCGAGAAGGAGAAGGCCGCCGCAGTGGAGGCCCAGCGCGTCGCCGAGGGGCTGCAGAAGGACGCCGAGCAGAAGACCGCGGCGGCGGAGGCTACCGCCAGGGCCGCCGTCGACCAGGCCGCAGCGGAGAAGGCCCGCGCCGACCAGATCGAGGACCGGTTGGCCTCCCTTGCCGTCGGCCCCCTGTCGGCGGCCGGGTCGGCCAAGGCCGCCTCGGCCGCTACCACCGCCCCGACCAAGACCAAGCGGGCGAAGAAGGACGAAGGCCCCAAGCCCATTCCCCCCGTCCCCGGGCAGAAGGAGTTCGGGGAACCGGAGGACCAGGAGTCGGCCGAATAGAGACAGGAAACGGCGACCGGCCCCCGCGCGGATCGAATCCGCACGGGGGCCGCACTGTCTCCGTCGCGTGGCGCCTGCGCCGGCCATCTCGTGAGCGCTGTCCGAGGTAGCCCGCAGGGCTCAGGCAGGTCCCGGCCCCAGCGCGCGAGGTGCGGTGACGGCGTCGAGCTCCGACCGGCGAGGCGGGCGCTCCAGTTCTGCGGTTTGCGGCGCGGACGGCAGCGCGGGCGCCACCGGTGCAGGCTCGACGGCGGGCCGGGTCGCACTGCGGTCCAGCGCCCGTTGCCGCCAAGCCGCCCGGCCGTCCGGCAGTTCCCTCCGGCGCCCACCGCTATCAACGGCGGGTCGGGCCGCGGCGGAGTCCACCGGTGGTGTCCGCCCACCACCGCCCTTGCCACTGTCCTTGCCACCGCCACCGTTGCCACCGCCCTTGCCACTGCCACCACCACCGGGCGGGCCGGCCGGGCCGCCGAAGCCCGACGCAGCCGACCGCGGCCGCGCCGTACGGGTCTGCGCCCGTTCCCGCCAGGCTCCCCGCCCCGCAGGCTCGCCGTCCCCTACCGTCGGCCGGCTGGCCGGCACCTCCGTCACCGTGACCGAGCGCGCCGACCGGGGCGCCAGGCTTCCCGGCCGCGGAGCCGGGGCAGGGCTCACAACACCGCTGCCGGGCACGGCGATGGCGCCAGCCGATTGGTCGACGGCCGCCGCCAGGACGTCCGCTCCGACGAGTGGCACCACCACGTCAGTGATCACCGCGGGGACTCCGCCATCGCGGAGCCGACCGGGCGGCCGCAGTCCATCTTTCACCAGGAACTCCTACAGCGGTCGATCGAGTGGAATCCTGCCGGCCGGTAATGGGCTGGCGGGGGCAAGCTCAGCGGTTTTCCGCCGGGTGGTCGGATGCGCGCCAGCGGGCGCGAGAGTCGAGGCCCCGGGCCAGGTCTGTGCAGGCCATCACAATAAGGTTGATCCACCACCCGGCCGCGAAGCCGCAAGTGCCCGCGCGTGAGCATCCTGTGACAACCAACGAGGAGGCAGCCCATCGGTAACCGTCCATCGTGATCAGCCGATTGGGACCCCGAGGCCCACACCATCTGTCAGACCACTGACCCGATGCCCGGAGACGACGAGGCCACGTCGCAGCCGCCTCGCAGGTCCTGCCGGGGATACGTGAATCTGGCAGAACCCGGAAGGCCCGGGAGGGTCCAGGGCGGATCAGCCGGGGCAGGCTACAGCCGTACCAGGGCGGTGGGGTTGTTCGCCCAGTCGGGGAGGTCGGACAGGTATCGGTCGAGTGCGCGGGAGCCGGGCCGGTACCGGGCGTGCTGCTCGATCACCGTCCGTACCACGCCCCGGCGCTGCATCTCCCGGATCAGCCCGCGGCGCATGCTGTGCCCGGTGTAACGGGCGCGGGAGCGCCGCAGGGCCCGGCGCTCGGCCCGCAGCCGGGCCCGGAAGGCGTCCCGGTCGGCGGCGGGCAGCGCGGCCAGGTCGGCCGCCTCGGCGGCTGTGCTGAGGATGCGCCGCTGCTCGGGTGTCCACGCCTCCACCAAGTCGGCCGCCTCGGCGGCCGCCGCGATGATGCCGCGCACCGTCCGGGCGCTGATCCCGTACGAGCGAGTGGCGTCCGCCGTCGGGCGCCCGGCCGGTCGACGGCCGCCGGCGCCGCCGACCCGGCCGTTCCGGTCGACCCGTCGCAACAGTGGCCCCGGCCCCGCCCGCTGCTCGTCCAAGACACGTACCCACTCCCGGTGCGCGAGGACCGGGCAGAGCTCCGGGGTGTCCTGCGCGAGGATCCGAACCCGGTGGTCGAGCCTGCCGTGCGGGTTGATCTTGTCGGTGGGCACGGTGACCAGCAGCGCGGGGCGCGCGACCGGCCGCCCGGTGGCGGCGTCGAGGTAGCGGGCAGTCAACTCCGTCACGTGGACGCGGTCGAGCCCGGCCGGCTCCGAGCACCGGCCCGCCATGTACCAGTCCAGCAGCAGGGTGTAGGCGTCCCGCAGGCCCCGCACCGTCGTGCGGTCGCAGGTGGCGACCATCGCCGCCAGGTCCTGCGGCGTGACCGGGGTCGCCTGCAAGGCGCCGGCGGCCGCGGTGCCCTCGCGCGCCTCGGCCGCTGACCGGTGGGCGATCACCGCGTGGGCCAGGCGCCGGTCCTCCCCGTCCAGCGGATGCCGGGCGAGCTCCAGCCAGGTGGACAGGGTGCCCAGGTGGGCGTCAAGGGTGGCGGCTGGGTGGGCGAGATCGGCGAGGTGGGTCACGTAGTCGGGCAGCGTGCCGGGGTCGGTGGGCACCCGGCCGCGTTCCGCGCACCAGGTGGTGTAGCCGCGTACCCGCGAGCGGCGGGCGGCCCGGGTGCCTGCCGGCACCGAGTTGGCCGCCCGCCAGGCGGTACGCGCGGAGATGACGCGGCCAGAGGAGGTGACTACCTGTTCCCCCGCCCCCGGGTAGGCCGTCCCTTCGGCGGCCATCAGGGCGCCTCCGGCGAGCTGTGCGGCGACGTCGACGCTCATTGCGACGCCTCCGCCGTGGCACGTGGGACGGGGCGACCTATCGCCGTCACCGGCTCGACACTCCGGTAGGCCAGACCAACAGGGACTCCACCGGCACCGGCCATCCGGCGGGCGGGACGAGTGTCTCCCCGCCCGCCTGGCGTACGGCTTCGTCCTGGCAGCAGATGCCGCAGATTGGGATGGAACGGCCCGGCGTGCTCCGGGAGCGGCCCCCGGCGTCGCCGTCGAACAGCGCGAGGGGGCCGTGGCAGCGCGGGCACTGCCGCGGATCGGTCGAGTCGCCGGTGGTCATTTCGATGCTCCGTTCTTGGCCGGGCGCGTCCGCGTGGCGGGCACGAGGCGCCGCAGCAGCCATCCGGCGAGCGCGCCCCACACCGCCCCGCAGGCGCCCAGGTAGGTGATGGTGGGTGCGTCGGTGGCACCGGACTGGGCGCACAGCGTCCCGGCGACGAGCACCGCGACGGCCAGGCCGAGCGCGAGCGGCAGGCGGCGGGTCACCGCTCCGTCCCCACCAGGGCCCGCGCTGCGGTGTCCTGGCGGCGGGCCAGGTGCAGTAGGACCAGCCGCGCCAGCAGGAAGATCAGGCCGGCGCCGCCGGTCCAGGCGAGGCCTTGGGCGGCCCCGTCGGCGGCGGCCCGGCTAGCTCCGCCGTGCAGCAGGCCGAACAGCGTGCCGGCCCAGAACGCGGTGCCTACGGTGAGCCCCACCGCCATGACGCCCATGTGCCGGGCGGTGCTGCGGTGGGTAAGCGCCGCCATCTCCGCCCTGTCCCGGGGGTTGGTCACGAGGGCTCCTCTCCGTGTGGCCCGTCGGCCACGATGTCATGCGTGCGCGGGCGGCCGGTGCCCGGCAGCGGCGCCGGCCCCAGCCACAGGAACCGGGACCGGTCGGCGACGTCGCCGTGGTCGAGGACGTAGCAGCCGGACGGCCACCACGTCCCGTTGTACGAGCCGCCGTCCAGGGCGACCGCCGCCGGTTCGGTCCGTCGCCACTCCACCGTCCGGCCGTCGAAAGGCCCGCCGACGTAGAGCAGTTCCGTCGGTGTACGGAGCCCGGGCAGTCCGTCCCAGACCCGCCGGGAACCCTCATCGGCGCACCCGTGGCCGGTCAGCGCGTCCCACACCGCCCAGGCGGCCCAATCCGGTTCGGCCCAGGTGGCCAGCTCTAGCCGTTCCCTGTCGGTCACCGAGCCGTCCGGCCGGAGCCCGGCGAGCACCCAACCGGACAACGGGGTCCAGGTGATTTCGACTTCATTCCCCTCCCATACCTCCGGGTTGACGTACGGGTTGTCCGGGTTCCACCGCCACGCACACGCCGCCGACGACTGCTCGCGATTGTCCGGCTGGTTGTCGCCGAGTTCGGCCCGGACCGCCTCCAGGTACCCAGTTGCCGTCACCGCTGGCCGTCCCCGGCGCCGTCGATATCGACGGCGTGCACCGGCACCGGCCGGGCCCGGGCCCGATCCAGATCCCGGCACCACAGCGTGAGGCCCCCGCAGTAGGCGACGACCCCGGTCCCGGCCGCCCACATCGCTGGTCCGGTCAGGTGCAGCCCCCGATGCAGCAGCATCAGCCCCATGTAGCTGCTGGTCGTGAAGAGCCCCAGGGTGGCTACCGCCTCCACCCACCAGCGCCAGGGCCGTCCGCCGGCGGTGTGCACCGACTTGCCCGGCCCACCGTGTTCGGCGTGCACCACGAGGTGTTTCAACGAGGCCTCCCCACGACCGGAGCCGACGTCACGTCATGTCACGTAAGTTCGACTACCTGTGATTACCGATAAGGGCAGCATATCGGCAATCACCCACCGTCACGGATGAGTTGGGTTGGAGCCGAGTGACGGCTGTGGTCGGCGCAGTGTGTCCTGTCGGGTCGTTGCGGTGGCCGCGGGGCGGCTCCGGATGTCGGGGAACCGTCGCGCCGTTGAAGCCAGCCGACAGGACCGTGTCCCGCCGCGCTCCAGACGTGGCGGGACACCAGGGTCATGCGGCTGCCCGCGAACGCGGGTTCAACGTGCGCGTGAAACAGGGCCATGAGCCATCCCCGCGAACGCGGAGCCAAGATTTGTCGCACCCCCGCATCGGCGGGGAGGGGCTGGCAGTCGGAATGAACGCTGCATCACCCTGCGGTACACCCCCGCGGCGGCGGGCACAGGGCGACTCTACCGCGATGGCCGACGGGCCGTCAGCGGATCGGGAGCGCCCGGCGGCGATCTCGTCGAGCTGCCAGTGGTCACGGTTGGCAGCGCATCGAACTTCCCGGTTGTGTACAGGACTGTACGTTCCATGTGTATAGTGGTGTACATGATTCTCGTTGAGATGGCGGCGGACTCCGCGCCGACCCGGGACCTGGTGGACGAACTCGCCCGGCAACTGCCCGGCGAGAGCACCGGCAGCGGCAGTGCCGCGACCCGATGGGCCGTGGAGTCGCGCACGCCGGTTCTGCGGGTGGTGCCCCACCCGGACGACGACGCCTGCGGGTACGACCCGCCCACCACTCACGCGGCCTACTCCGTCCGCTGGTCGCTGCCGGTGCTCTGCCAGTACCGGGAGAGCGGGTACGCCCCCGGCTGCGAGGCCTGCGCGAGCATCCGGGAGTGGGAGTACCTGACGAAAGACGGCATCACCCCGCCCGCGCCGGCGGACGAACTCGTGCACACCTGGTGGGAGGACATCGCCGAGGTGACCACGCTGCGGGCGAAGATCGTTCCGGCGGAGCAGCGGCTCGCCGATCTGCCCGAGCCGGACCTGTCGCACCTGAGCCCCGGGCAGATCCGACTCCTCGGCGGCGAGGAGAAAGCCGCCCAGTGGGCGCACCGCCAGCAAGTCGTGAACGTCGAACACGACAGGAGCGCCACCCGCTACGACTGGCCCAGGCTCGCCGCCGCGCTCGTGGAACTCCGCACCACCCTCAGCGCCCCTCGGCTGACCCCCCTCCAGCGGGTCGCGGTCGCCGGCGTGCGGGTGCACCTGATCGAGCAGGACCTCACCAACGCCCGCAAGAGCCTCGCGCAGCTCACCCGCAACGCGCGCGCGGCCACCGACCCCGCCACCGGCAAGCCGACCGCGAAGAAGACCATCGCCCGCTACGGCGGCATCACCCGCGTCACCCTCGACGCCTACCTCAGCAGCAGCGACACCGACGACTGACCGAACCGCCAGGCCGGCCCCGGTTGTCCGGCCGAAACCCGAAAGGCCCGCACATGCCGCAGATCCGCGTCATCACGCTCGACAACGGCCGCATTGCGCTCGTGTCGCCCTACGACCCCGACGTCCCGGCCGCCGCGAGGAAGATCGGCGGCCGGTGGGACAGCACCGCCAAGTACTGGCACTTCGACGGCCGTGACGAGGAGCGCGTGCGTGAACTCGCCCTCGAAATCTTCGGCACCGACGGCACCCCGGAGGCCGAGGCCGACACCGTCACCATCCGATGGGACATCAGCGGCGCCAACACCGAGGAGCTGCGGTACAGCGGGCGCCTGGTTGCCCGCCGAAGGAGCCGGGACGAACGGCCCCAGCTCGGGCAGGGGGTCATCCTGATCTCCGGCGGCTTCCCGGCCCGCGGCGGCAGCGAGAAGTACCCGAAGCTGGACGCCAAGGCCGGCACCGTGGTGGAGATCCGCGATCTCCCCCGGGCCGCCGTCGACGCCGACGACCCGGACGTGACGATCGTTGACGAGCGGGTGGACGTCGAGGCCCTGCAGGCCGAGCGGGAGCGCATCGTGGCCCGGCTCGCCGAGATCGATGCCGTGCTCGCCGCCCACGGAGCCCCCGCCCCGTAGAACTGTCCACCCCAAAGGAATGCTGGCGGACCGCTACGGCGAGCCGCCAGCAACCGGCCACACCACCACCGCGCACGACACCAGGGCGCGACCGGTCGATCTAACGGAACCTCCCAGGCGCGGGTCACTCACCGGGGCCGAGCGGATGCAGCCACCGCGCCGGAACGGTCAGCGGCGTGGTGGTCGGAGCTCCACCCGATGGTTCTCCATGTCGTACAGGCTGCCGCTCACCCTCGGGACTCGCACGGTGTACGTCTCGCCCACTTGCACGTCCTCGATTCGCATCGTCAGCCCCCGTACGCCGAGTGGCAGAGCTGGACGAGGTGGGCGGGCAGTTGGCCGGCCTGTTGAGCCGCCGCGCATACCCCGCCGCGGCCGCCTCCAGGGAGGGGAACCTGCGGCTCGCTGCCGGGCGCCAGCACTCCCGACGAGGAAGGGCGTGCGGGGGGTGCGGAGGGTGCCGGCGGGGCCGGACGACCGCCACCGCCAACCAGACGGGCCGGCCGAGAAGTCGGGGCCCGCTTCGCCATGCCGCCCTCAGGTTCCGGGGGTTGAGCCTCGGCCGTCGACTCGCCATCGTTGCCGCCGTCCGGCCCCGTTGACGCGGTGGCCGGAGGTGGGGCCGTAACCGGTACGGCCGTAACCATGGTGGACGGCGGCGCGGCTTCAGCTGCGATGACCACGAGCGGCGGCCACAAGCCTGCCGGTGCCGCCCGCAGCGTCGGCGGGACGGGGTGCCGGATCTCGCCCGCGCCGGTGGTCACCAGGAGCACCAGAGGTACGGCGGCAACCGGCCCGAGGGCGAGCAGGCCGACCCGCCGCCGGCGGGCCACTCCGACCGGCCGTGACTGGCCGACAGTACTTCGGTTACGGGCGGGGGCCGGCACCCCGATCGGTACCGCCCCGAACGGGGTGCCGGCCGGGGCGGTCGGGCCGCCGCCCGTCCCGATCGGGGCGCCGCCGAAGACGGGCGGCGCGGGGGGCTGGTTGGTGCTCAAGGACGTGCCTCACAGGTGGCGCGGAGGAGGACCGTCAGCGGCCCTACAGGACGGGCGGGATTACGTCTCCCTCGGGTATTTGCCGCCCGACGTCCACCAGGAGCTCGCCGGGGACGCCGTTGCGCAGCCAGTCCGCGCACAGGGCGGTGCCGTACGCCAGCAGCGGGCCCCTGTTCTCCCACATCAGCCGGGCCGCGGCGTCCGCCCGCACCGGGAGCCCGAGGTAGGCCAGGCCGGGCCGCTCCCAGGTCGGATCGAGCACCGTGCCGTCCCGATCGGCACACCACGCGTGTTCGAGCGGGTAGAGGCCGGTCCAGGTGACGCCTTCCACGTAGGCCAGGCCGTCCGGGGACTCCGAGGCCCAGAGCACGGAGTCCACGTAGCAGGCGCCCGGTTTGCCCGGCGGCGGGCCCCCGCCGGGCCAGGGCCGGGGGGTGAAGAGCCGGCCGACGTCGGCCAGGAGCCCGAGGACGTTGACGTACCGATGCCCAGGCCGGGTGGGCATCAGCGAGGAGGTGCCGCGAAGGTCGTGCACCAGGTGGCGTTCAGCATCCGTTAGACGGCCGATTGACGGCTGGTCGGAACTCACAGTGCCTGCGCTTTCAGGGGTAGCGACCCGGCGGGCTCAGAACAGCCTGCCTTGAGTCGAGAACGGGTCGCCTCGGGCGATGACGTCCGCCAGGATCTCCGCCAGGCGGTCGGGGTCTTGCTCGCCGTCGCGGACCGCCGTGAGGAGGGCGGTCCGGATGGCGACCGACTGCCGGTGCTGGCCGCGGAGGTCTGCCCGGCCAAGCCGGGCCCCGTTGGTGATCCGGTCACGGTCCGCGGCCATCTGGAGATTGGCAGATTGGGTGCCGTCGATGAGGTGTTGAACGGTCGGTTCGTAGCGGCAGCAGGAAGGGGTATCGCAGTCGTGGAGAATGACGTGGGACGCCCGGATGGGACCGTTGTAGGCCGACCATATCCAGCGGCTGACACGGACCGTTGACGAGGCGGAGTCGAGGAGCTGGTGCGAGGCGTCGTGAAACATGCCGTAGCCGTCACTGAGGGCTCCCGTCCACAGCCAGCACGTCGACGTCCGGATCACTTTTGCGGTGAACCGCCGCCAGGTGTCCGGAGTGGTGAACGGCGGACGCTCCCACGGCGGCAGGGTCATCGCACACCACCCCGTGACGACGGGCCGAGGAGGGCACCACGTCCGGGGGCGGCGCGCAGGCCCGCGCGCCGCCCCCGAGTGCCCTTGTCGAGGCCAGGCACGGGGTCAGCTAACGGAAGCTGCCGACTGGTCGGCAGCGGCCACCGGTCCGGTGGAAACCTGCCCCGGCACGCTCGCCCCGCCGACCTTGCTGCCGTCCTCCCCCGTGGTGTCGCCGGAGGCGGCCGGGGGCGCGTCGCCGGAGTCGGCGGACGGCTTGGGGGTGCGGCGCCGGGAACTCCCGGCGGCCACCTTGGCCTCGGCCTTGGTCTGCAGCTCTTCCTGTAGGGCCTTGACCCGCTTGGCGGGCACGACCTTGACGGCCCGCTCGACTTCGGACAGCGGGAGGCCGGTCAGGTTTGCCGCGGCCTTTGCCGAGCCGTGGACCTTGGCGGCCAGGGCCAGCGTTTCATCGGCCGCGGTTTCGGCGGTGGTCAGCGCCGTGGCCGCCTCGGCGGCCGCCTTCCGGGTGTTCACCAGCAGGACGTCCAGCGCATCCTTAACGCGACCGTCTACCGCTGCCAGCTCGCGCCGGCGCCGGCGCATCTCAGCGACCGTCAGCACTTCGTTTGTGTCTGCCATGGGCCCGATGGTAGCCCGCGTACAGGCGCCTGTGGCGGAACAATCAGCACCCGGGGCGGTGAACTGACCTCCGGGCAAGGCTGCCGTCCCGCTGCCATCTGCAGGCGAGACGGCAGCCACCTGCCCAGGAGGGTGGCCAGCCCACCGTTTCTAACGGTTCCTATCGGCAGAGTCCACCAGCTGCTGAGCTCTGTCACTACCACGCGCCTTCGGCACGTTGCCGCCCTTCCCCCGGCACCCTCCCTAGGGGGCTCTGCCCCCGCACCCCTGTAACCGCGAGAAAAGACCAAGATCATCTACAGTGCTAAGGTATCGTCACTGTCGTGACGATACGCTGCGCTAGTTGATCATGGTTACTGGATAGCCCGGATCGAGGCAGGGAGGAGGGTCCGGCATGGCTTGGGTTACCGCCATCGGGCCCTCGGATGAGCAGGTGGAATACCGCCTGACAGGCCGCCACGGGTGCGCGACTGCAGACGCTTCGCTGGTCGTCGCTGCCCCCGCTGTCGAGGCGATTCGGGCGCACGCTGCCGCCGCGGGTGTCGACCCGGCGGAGCTGTTTGGCTCCGACCGGCAGCGCGAAATCTGGGGCCGGGTGTCGCGCCAGGCCGACGCCCGGGGCGAGGCCTACCGGATCAAGGCGTCCACCGTGCAGGGGCTGTTCAAGGCCGCCGGGGTCGAGCTTCCTGCCGAGCTGTACGGCGAGGAGCTGGAGGCCGCGGCCGCCGCCGAGGCCGACCACGCGATTGCGTACCGCATGGACGTGAACGAGCGCCCGTTGATGTGGATCGGGTCGGGCCTGGCCGAGTTCGGCATCACGTCGGGCAGCGAGCTGACGGCAGCGCAGTTCGACGCCGCACGAGCCATGATGAAGGGCGTTGACCCGCGCACCGGGGAACAGCTGGTCGAGCCCAAAATGGCGGTCGACCCGCGCGGGAAGCTCGCCGCCCGGCCGCTGGTCGAGGCGATCCAGGCGCTCGCCGCCGAGCGCGGCGTGGCCCCCGAGGCACTGCTGACTTCCGACCGCAAGCGCGACGCCTACGGCCGGATGGTGCGAGGCGTCCACCGCCTCGGGGACGCTCACCGGGTGCGGGTCGGCGACGTCGCGAAGCTCGCCGACGCGCTCATGATCGACACCATCGCGCTGTACGGCGAGGCCGCGATGGAGAAGGCCTTGCAGTACGAGAGCCAGCGTGTCCAGGTGGGCAACCGCGGGTTCGATCTGACGATCAACTTGCCCAAGGCGTTCTCCGTCGCCCTGGCGTTCGCGCCAGACGATTTCGCCCGCGAGCTGGAAGAAGTCTTCGTTGCCGCGCTCACCGAAGCGGTGTCGGCGACGGAGCGTTGGACGGCCTACGGGATGCGCGGCCACCATGGTGACGGCCAGTCCGCCGAGACCGTGGCAACGTCCGGTCTCATGGGATGGGTGAACTTTCACAGGGCCGCCCGACCGGTGGGTGACGCGCCGTACGGCGACCCGCACATGCACGGCCACGTCACGCTCGCCAACATGGCGCGCGGTGAAGACGGCCAGTGGTCGACGATCGCCGCCGGCGGCCGCGACCTGTACCGGCACGCGCACGCGATCGACGGCCTGATGCAGGCCCGCGTTCGCGCCGTCACACACGAGCGGTGGGGCATCGAGTGGGAGCGCGATGCCGAGTCCGGCGTGTGGCAGATCGTGGGCATCCCGCCGGAGACGATCCAGCTGTTCAGCAAGCGCAACGCCGAGATCCGGCAGTTGTTCGCGGCCCTTGGAATCGCCTACACCGAGACCACCACCGAGCAGCAGAAGGCCGCCGCGGCCACACTTGCCGGCCGCAAGGACGAGCGCGCCACCGCCGCCTCGGACGCCACGCTGCGGGCCTACTGGCAGGCCGAGGCGGAGGCCGCCGGCCAGGACCCGGCCGCCATCATCGGCGCCGTCCTGGCCCCCGAGACGATGACCGCCGACGCCGCCACCAGGGCACGGACTCCGCGCGACCCGTACGACGTCGACGCGGTGGCCCGATGGGTGTTCCGGGTCGACGAAGGGCTGACCTCACACCGCAAGGACTTCACGAGGGCGGAGGCCTTGGCAGCCGTCGCCGATGCCGTCGCGCACGGCGTGCTCGGCGTCGACCAGGTCGAGCAGCTGACGGACCGGGTGCTGCTGCACCGAGGCATGGCGGTGCGGCTCGACACCCGGTTGCCGGGGCACCTGCGCAACACCGAGCGGTTCACGACCGCCGACATCGTGGCGGCCGAGCGCAGGATTCTCGCCGAGACCCGCGGCCGCTTCAACGGCGGGTTCGCCGTCGTCGACGAGGCCACGTTCGAGATGACGGTGTCCACCTACACGGCCATCCAGCGGGCGACCAACCCCGGGTTCGAGCTGTCCGCCGAGCAGCTTGGAGTCCTGCGCCGAATCCTGGTCGAGGGTCACGGCGTCGACGCCGTGGTGGGCATCGCCGGCGCCGGTAAAACGACGATCATGGAAGCCGCGCGCATGGCGTGGGCGGCTCAGGGCCAGGTGGTCATGGGCGCGTCCACGGCCGCCGTCGCCGCCCAGAACCTGCGTGCAGAAGCGGGCATCGAGTCGTCCACGCTCGCGATGCTGCTGCAGCGCATCCGCACGAGCAACGGCGCGCGCGGCCTGCACGGCGTGGACGTGCTGGTGGTCGACGAGGGCGCCATGGTGGACGATCGCCAGCTCGCCGAGTTGCTCGCCCACGCGGGGCTCACCGGAACGAAAATCGTGGGCATCGGCGACCCCAAGCAGCTGCAGAGCCCGGGTGTCGGGGGTGGGTTCGCCGCGATCCACGAAGTCGTCGGCGGCCACACCCTTTACACCAACTACCGGCAGCGCGATGCCGTCGAGCGGCGCGCGCTGCAGATGTGGCGCGACGACCAGCGCCGGGAGGCTCTGCGGGCCTACGCGGACCACGGGCGGGTGCACGTCACCGAGACCCGGCAGGAGGCCATGGCGGCCATGCTGGTTGCCTGGCAGGATGTCCGCGACGTCGGCCAGCAGCTGCACGACCAGATTGCCAACACCCTGATCCTGGCCGCCCGCAACCGCGACGTGGACGAGCTCAACGCCGCCGCGCGTGCGATCCGGCGCGAGCTTGGCGAGCTCACCGGCCGAGAGGCCGAGTACCGGTTGCCCGGCGGTGAAACCCTCGCCCTGGCGGCCGGTGACATCGTGCTGATTCGCCGCAACGACTACAGGTCCCGCACCGGCGGCGAAGACGTGTACAACGGCACCCGCGGCGTGGTGGTCGAGCTGGACGACCAGGACCGCGCGCTGGTCGAGTGGCGAGAGAAAATCGAGGGCGGCCAGCACCGCATCGTGCGCGAGTGGCTGGAGGCCGAGTACATCGCGGCCGGAGGCCTCAGCTACGGCATCGCGATGACCGTGCACAAGGCCCAGGGCTTGAGTGTGTTGGACGCGCTGGTGTACGGCCCCGGATTGGCGGCTAACGGCGCCTACACCGCGCTGTCGCGTGACAAGCGCAGCGTTCACCTGTTCATTCCGCGAGCCGAGGTCGAGGACGAGGAGAGGCGCGTCACCCTCGGGGAGCCGGCCACCGAGGCCGAGGCGATGGACCGGGTACTGGCCGGATTCGCCGAGCAATTGGAGACCAACGACGGCCAGGAGTACATGGTTGTCACCGAACTTGGCGAGACGCTGGAACCGCTCACCGCTCCCCCGCCGGCGCCGACCCGCGAGCCGGCCGCCGAGCGCGACGGCGGCCGCGAAGCCGAGCCGCACCGGGCTGCCGCGCCGCTGTTCGCCGATGCCGTCCGCGACGGACTCACCGGCCTTGGGCTGGACGCGGACGCGGTGCTGGCTGACGCGTCGTACGAGGCGCTGGAGGAGGCCCTGGCCGCGGCCGCCGCGGCTGGAGTGGACCCGGCCGAGGTACTGCACCGCGTGGTGGCCGAGCGCCCGATCACCGACGCCGAGTCCATCCCCCGGCTACTCGCGTGGCGGGTCCGTACCGAGCTCGCCGCGGGCATGGAAGAGCCGTCGCAGGAGGCGGGCGAGCAGGCCGAGGAGATCGGCGCGGAGCTCGCCGAGGACCAGGCCGCCGCCGTCGACGCGGCCGCGGTCGAGGCCGCCGAGCCGGACCAGGCACGCCGTCCCGGGTGGCGCGAGCGCGCCCACGGCGAGCTCACCGACGCCGAGTTGCAGCAGGCGCACACCCTGGCCGTCGCCGCGGGTGCGGAGGAGCCGGCGCTGGAGGTGGACGGGCAGGCCGAGGAGATCGGCGCGGAGCTCGCCGAGGACCAGGCCGCCGCCGTCGACGCGGCTGCGGTCGAGGCCGCCGAGCCGGACCAGGCACGCCGTCCCGGGTGGCGCGAGCGCGCCCACGGCGAGCTCACCGACGCCGAGTTGGAACAGGCGCACACCCTGGCCGTCGCCGCCGTCGAGCAGGTCACGGCGAGCGCGGCCGCGGCCGCCGTCCAGGCCGAGCAGAAGCAGGCCGCCGCCGAGGCCGGCGACGGCGCCGCCGTCCAGGCCGTCCAGGCCCAGGCCGCCGCGCTGCAGCAGCGCGCCGAGGCCGTGGCCGCCCTGGCCGAGCTCGCCCCCGCCTACGAGGAGGCCGGGGTGGCGACCGTCGAGCTCCGGGGCCGGCTCGCCGACGCCGAGGAGGCCATGGAGTCGACCCGCCGCCGCGGCCAGCGCGAGCGCGCCGCGGCCGAAGTCGCCGCGCTGCGCGAGCAGCTGCACACCGCGAACCGGCGGCTGGTCGAACTCGACATCCGGCGCGAGAATCTGGAGCGGCAGGCCGGTCCGGCCGCGGCCCGCGCCGGCGCCGTCCAGCAGTGGCAGACCATCGCCCAGACCCTGCCGCAGGTGCTGGAGTCGGCGCGCACCAGCGATCTGCAGGACGCCGCCCTGGCCGCCGCGACCGCCAGGGCCCTGCAGCAGCGCGCCGACGAACAGCGCGCCCTTGTCGGAGCCCTCACCAACGAACAGCGCATCCGGGCCGGGCTGCCGCCCGAGACCGCGCTCAGCGAGGCGGTGGACCGGGCGACCGCGAGGCTCACGGCACCGCGGCCGGCCACGGTCGACGCCGAGCGCGACGCGGCATACGACTACGACCAGACAGCAGAACTCGACAGGGACCGCGACGCCGACGAGGAGCGCGGCCGAGGCCGATAGGACCACCACACGAGGGGTACACCGTGGCCGAAGACGATGATCCGTACGAGCAGTACCACCAGGTAGTCAGGGCCGTGCTCGGCCCGCGCACCGAACAGGTTCTCCGTGACAAGGCGTGGGCCGCCCTCGGTGCGACGCTGTCCCGTGTCGAGCGAGCCGGCTACGACCCGGTGACCGTCCTCGGCCGCGCTGTCGAGCAGGGGTCGATGGTCAACGCGCGATCGGCGGCCCAGCTGTTGACGTGGCGCATCAACCGCGAACTCCCCCGCCCCGAACGCGCCCCCGGCGCCGCGGCCCCGGGTGGCGCCGCGGCCGCTGCCACCGTGCCTACCCAGGCACGCCCGGCGGGTGCCGGCGCGACGTCGCCGAGCGCCGCCGCAGCCACGAGCCCACCGCCGCCGACCACCGCGGCGGCGACGCCGGCCGGTGCGACCCGGACCGGCGAACCGGTCATCAGCGTGCCCGGCGACGGCGTACCCGGTTGGCGCGAGCGGCCGTTGGGGGCGATGGGGGACGCCGACCTGCAGACCCGCCTCAGCACGGTCCGTGCCGAGGCGACACAGGCCGCCGTCGTCGCCCGGCACGCCCGGGAGTCGGCCACCACAGCCATGGAGGTTGCCCGCTCCCGCCGAGGCCCCGCGCACACCGCCGTGGCCGAGCGTCACGCCGAGCTCAGCGCCCGGGTACAGGCGATCGACGCCCTGGCGCGGCTGGACGCCGAGTACCGGCAGGTGCGGCAGGTGGGAGGGTTCGGCAACCAGACCCCGGACGAGCTGAGGGCCCGGCTCGCCGTCGGCGAGGCCCGCCTGAAAGAGCGCGCATTCTTCGGCTTGGTCCACGCCGTCCGCGGTGCGGACCGCCGCGAGCTGACCGAACGGGTCACCGCCTTGCGGGACTACATCGAGAACACCGGGCCCCGGCTCGCCGAGCTGGACGCCCAGCGCGCCGGACTGGAGAGGGCCGCAGGCCTCGGGGCCACCCGCGAGGCCGCGTACCGGGAATGGCTGGTGACGGACCGGGAACTGCCGCAGCAACTGGACGCCGCCCGCGCCAGCGACATCGAGGCCGCCCACCAGGCGCACCGCGAGGCCGACCGGTTGAGCGCGTGGGCCCAGGAACGAGGCGAGGAGCACGACCAGTTGCAGACCGAGGCGGCCACCCGGCGAGGTCTGCCCACAGAGCGCGCGGAGGCGGAGCAGGGCGAGCGCACCGAGGCCGCCGCGGCGTTGGTGGCCGCCGCCGCCGTGGCGACGGCCGCCGCTGCCGCAGCCGGCGCGGTCGTCGTCGGCGAGGTCGTGGAGAGCGTGGTGGAGGAGGTCGTGGAGGCGGTGGCCGAGGTGGAGACCAGCCGCGGCCGGAGCGCGTGAGCGCGGCCGAACGGCCGAGAAGGTGACGCGCACGGCCGCCGACGACCGGGCCAGGACCACCAGCGGCCCGCCGCCGGCCCCGACGCAGTGACCACACAAAAGTGCTCCCCTTGGTCGAACTCGACCAAGGGGAGCACCCGTTGCGGAAACTCGGTCACCACCTCCGGTGACCGCCGCGCAGGATCGGGACGAACGCCGAGACGGCGGCCACCACCATGAGGACCAGGACCAGGACGACGGCTAGCAGCAGCCACCCGGCCGCCTTCACGGTGAACAGCAGCACCCCCACGGCCCAGTGCTGGCGGGGCGACGGCGCCCAGGCGGGGAACGGGGGAACTGTCATCAGGCGCGCGGGACCAGGCGGGCGTCCAGGTCACGGATGACCGGCAGGTGCTCGGCCACCTCCGGCTGCAGCCGCAGCCAGGCGCCGCCGTCGCCCGACCGCACCCACCAGCACGCCAGGTGCCGCACAGCCGATCCAACGACCTCAGCCGTCCCCGCAGTGATCAGCCGGTCCATGTCGGCGGAGCTCAGCGAGGTGGGCCGGTAGGTGTCCAGCGGCGAGACCGGGCCCATGGCCGGCGACCCGGCCGCAGCCGCCGCCGGTGGGGCGGGCGCCGCCGCGGTGGGGCGGGCCGCGGGCGCCGGCGCCAGCTTCGGCGCACCCGCCGGTTGCTGCTGGCCCTTGGGGCGGAGCTTGTAGAAGGGGGCCGGGTGGAACGGGTCGGTGGTCATCTCCGGGGCCGAGGGGAGCCACGCCAGGTACGGCTCCGATTCCCAGGGCTCGCGCTCGGTGTGTGGCTCCACATGAGTGCCGGCTTCCAGGCACCCCACCGGGAACTGCAGCCGCTTGACGACCCGTTCCAGTGCGTCATCCCACGCGACCAACGCGAGCTCGCCCTGATTCTCGCCCGGTTCGACGTAGACGCGCACCCACGCGACGTACAGCGCGATCAACTTGTTCCAGCCCCCGCGGTGCCGGTACCAGCACCGCGGGATGACGGCCTGCAGCTGCATCTCCGGGTACTCGTTCACCAGCCAGTCCACCCACGGCGACATCCGGTCGAGCAGCTGTCGCCGCTCGCCGGGCGACATCGCCGAGAGCACCCAGCGGCAGTCTTGGCGGGTGTCCACCAGGTCGACGGCGGGAGCGTCCAGGTCCGTCATGCCACGTTCTCCAGTTCGTCGGTCGAGGTCTTCGGCCGGGGCACGGTCAGGGCCAGCAGCCGGGGGTCCTTCTCCGCGTTCCGCATCCGGACGCGGATCGGGGGGAGGTTGTTGTACTGCACGATGGCGTGACCGAATTCAAGCTGCTGAATCTGCCACGGCGCGATCAGCGGAGTTTCGTGGTCGTTGGTGGTCGAGGAACCCCGGCCGTCGGACCCGACCGTGACGGAGGTCCGGTATTCCACGGTCTTGCCGAATCCCTCGGAGAAGTAGGACAGCGTGCGGTCGTCCGCCAGGCCCGGCAGGATAACGCGTGCCTTGCACTGAGAGATGATCGTCCGGGCGTCGTTCTCGCCGTACATCGAGATCAGCTGTGACATGTCGTGGAAGATCGCGAACAGCTGAATGCCGATACCGCGGCCGGTTGATGAAAGCTTCGCCAGGTCCGGGTATTTGAAAACGTTTCCGGCCTCATCCAGGTCCAGCAGCAGCCGGTCCTTGAGGGGGCGGGGCGGGATCATGCGCGTCCGGGACGGCAGCAGGCCCCACCAGCGCTTCACCGTCTCCTGACGCTGGCGGCCGGCGTTGATCCGCTCGTACTCGCGCTCAGCGGCATAGACGATGCTGGACAGCAGGGCCGTGCAGACCGGCCCGAGCGCCTTGGACTCCGAAGGCGGGGAGATGATGAACAGCGTGCCCTTTTTCGTCACGATGTCATCGGCCGTGAAATCCGACCCCGCCGCAGACTTGCGGATCTCCGGGTTCAAGTAGGGATCGATGATGGTGTTCGTGGTGAACATCACCGACCCGATGCCTTCCTCATGCAGGTTCGCCCACACGCCCGTGTACTGGCGGGCGAATTCCTGGGCACCGGCCTTACGGAGAACGTCCCGCACTTCTTCCTGGGCTTGCTTGCCGCGCTGCACGAAATCCAACAGGGCTTCAATTCCCGAGCGGCCGGGGCGGTCGCTGAGGTGAGCGGCAAGCAGCAGCGGGCCGAGAAACTGCCTGGCCTGCGTCATCCACGGCCGGCTACTCGGGTCATCGATGCCGACCGCTTCGACCAGCCAGCGGGCCATCCGCGCGGCCGCCGCTTCGTCGGCGGCGTAGGCGACCGGAGACCAGCGGGAGAGCACGAAGCCGGGCGGGTTGGTCGGCGCGAAGATGTGCACGGGCCCGACGTTGCGCCGGGCCTGCAGCATGTACTCCACATCCGGCGCCTTCACCACGGAGATGAGGGCGGGCCCGGCCCACTCGTTCGCGTTCGCGACGACGTAGGAGACCGTTTTGCCGCTCCCGTTAGGGCCGAAGACGATGGCGCTCACACAGTCGGCCGCGGCCAGAAGCCGGCCGGTGAGCTCGCTCCAGCCAGCGACGAGCCGCCACCGGCGCGACGTGTGGTCCTCCGGGGCGACCATCGGCTTTTCCTGGTCGCGGCGGGCCCACTGAGCGCCGCGGGAGCCGCGCTTACGGGCCCGGTACCGGCTCATCAACCAGAAGACGGGAACGATCAGCAGCGCGAGCAGCAGCACCGCCAGGACCCAGAACAGCCACACCGGGCCGAGCTCGCCGGCGCCCTCGGCATGGTGCCAGGAACCGGCGACGTCGCCGCGGCTGATGAACAGCTGCCACGCGAAGGTCAGGACGGACCCCGGGGTGGCGCCGGCCGGCCAGCCGCCGCCGGCCAAGGCGGCGTCCAGCGCCGCCGCCAGCCACAGCGCGCCGGACAGCGCGAAAACGACGACGAGCAGGCCGGCGAGCAGGTACACCGGTTCGGACGTCCCCGAGGGCGAGCCGCCCGCCGGTTCGGACGAGTTGGACCACATCAGGCGTACACCCCGTCCTCGGCCGGGCCGGCCGTCTCCGGCACCGTCGGCCCCGGCCAGGCGTCCGGGGCCCGGTAGGCCGGGGCGTCGTCCGCCTCGGCCGGCTCGCCGCCGCCGGCGTCCTTGTCGAGGTCCACGGAGGCCTCGGCCGGGGCGTTCGCCTCCCCCAGTTCATCCAGCGGGACCGGATCGGTGTTCGTGAACGTCGCCTCAACCGACGAGCGGACGTGCTGCACGACGAACGAACGGTCGTGCCCGGCCCACCACAGGGCCTGGCCCGGCTGCACCCGGGTGAGCCACGCCAGCTGACTGTCCGTGAGCCCGAACATCTCCCGGCACAGCGCCAGTTGGTCCGGCTTTTGCCTGTAGAAGATGGCCACCCCGGCATCCGCGATCAGGCTCGCCGCCACGCGGTCGAGCTCGCTGCCGGCGCCGCCGGCGGTGTGAATGTCACCCGGCTTGTGGAATACCAAACCATTTGAAAGCCGGTATTGCCGCGCCAATTTGAACATGCTCTGATACCAGCGCAGGGTCCCCGGGTTCATATCCGCCCACGCTTCGTCAGAAATGTGGTATCGCCGCATCAGGTGCGACGTCATGGCGGACTGCAGCCACGCGGACGCGCAGATCCGCACCAGCGGCAGAGCGTCCCGGCGTTCGGCGAGGACCGAGGACAGATTGACGACCAGGAATTTGGTTTTCGGATCGACATCGACGGTGGTCGGGCCGTCGAACATTCCGCGCAGGTCACCGTCCACCAGACGCTGAAACGCCATGATGAGGTCAGCGGTTTTCTCCCGCAATTCGTCCGCGCTCAGGGGGAGTTCCGACAGGGCCGACTTGCGCGGGTGCTGCATCGCCTCCACGACCTCCGGCAGGGTGGGCACGCGCGGCCGGTCCGCCGCCGTGGCCGCCACCGTGCGGGTGCCGTCCGTGCTGATCACACGCTCCACACCGCCGCCGGTCAGGTCCGCGACGGCGATGCGGCACAGGGTCCGCTCGGCCTCGGTCAGGTCCCGCCGCAGCACGCCGGCGGCCAGGGCCTGCAGCATGTTCAATTGCCGGATCATGGCGTCCACGGGACTTTCGTTCCCGCCGGGCCCCATGTCGAATGGATTCAGCCGGTCGGACCGGCCGGGGCCGATAAAAATCGGCTCGTGGCCAAGATATGACGCCACGTCGTTGTATTCCGACTTGACGTCAGTCAAGAAGGTCCCGCGGCCAAATTCGTACGCGCGGGCAACTCGCGTCTTGACTTCGGTGGACTTTCGGCTACCGATTTCACCGAACGTGATCCAGTTGGGATTCGTCAGCAAACCGGCGTCATACCAGTCCCAGGGATCGAAACAAAAACTCCCGCCGCCGAGGATGTTGTGGCCGACAAACGGCCCGAGGGCGCCCACACCCGCATCCGCCTGCCACGGGTACAGCGCCTGCAACTGCGTAGTGGCCTCACGGTGGGGAGCGAGGCGAAGACGTCGGAGGGTCCGGCCGGACGCCGGCCGCACCATCCCGTCCCCGAGCATCGCCAGGCCCCGCGGCGGCTTGGTCTCAGGAGCGGCAGCGCGCCGCCGGCCTGCTTTGGCCGGGCGGGGGACGGCGGCCGCGGCGGCCGCCACGGTGATCTGCTTCTCCGGATCGATCTTCTGTCGACGTCCGAACACGTTCTCTCCCCGAGGTCGTGGTGGTGCTGTCCGGTCGGATACGGCGCCGGCCCCACGGTGGTGGAGCCGGCACCGAAAGCGGCCGGTCAGGCGAGGTCGGAGATCACGCCGAAGCGCAACCCCCGAGCGAACGGCAACGTGGCCGGAAAGGCGGAGTCCTGTTCGCCGTAGAGCCGCCGCAGCTGCAGTACGTTGGCGCGCGCTTCGATCTCTGCGCACGCCTGGTCGAGCTCCTCCAGGGACGGCGCCGAAATCCGGATCAGGCCCACGAAGCGGTACAGGGTGTTGCCGTCGGCCAGCGCGGCGTCCTGTGCCGCGATCGACTCCGCCTCGCGCGCGTCGCGCGCGGAGGTCCGGAACCCGCTTCGGCGCTTCACGTCCAGGTTGGCCGACTTCGCGGCGTCCGAGCGCGACACCTCATCGGCCGCCTTGCGCGGGTTGAGCGGCTGCAGGGTGATCGACACCGTCCGCTCACATGCGGACTGCAGGATCAGGCCTTCAAGGAAGGTCCCGGGCACCGGCTTTCGGGGCCACTCGCTCACCCAGTACACCGCGTGGTAGGTGTCATCGGTGCGGTAGTAGCTCCAGTGGTCTTCGGCGGCCATCGGGCCGGCCTCGGCCGGAGCGGCGCCGCCGGAGTCGTCCGTCACCGGCCCCCGGGCGTCGAGCTTCCAGCGGGCACCGGGCTCGTACGCGCACCGGATGACCATTCCGAGCTTGCGAGGGGGCAGTGCTCCCTCCACCGCCACCCCGGCGTTCACCAAAGAGTCCTCAATCTGCGCGCACCGCTGCAGCAGATACGCGCAGGCGCCGGTGTCCCCGCCCCCGAGGGTCTTGATCTGCCGTCGCGCCTTGCGCGGGTCGAGCATCACCACGAGGTAGTTTTCGTGGCTCTGCGTCACCGGCCGGGCCTCATCCAACAAGGTCTCGTAGTTGCTGGCGGTCGCGGCGTTGCCCTGCAGCCCCTTGGTGGCCCACTCCCGGGCCAGGGCGTCCCCGGAGTCAGGAACGGTGATGTCGAGCAGCTGCAGGCGCACGATGCCGCCGCCGCTGTAGGCCACGCTGTTGAGCACTTCGGCCCACATGGCCAGCCGGCCGTCCTGTTCCTGCGTGGTCATCAGGCGGAACGCGGTCCCGCGGGTCTTGATCACCGCGCAGTACGTCCGTCGCTTGGTGTCCTTGATGACACCGATCCGCCCGACCGCGGTCGGCACGGTCAGCACTTCGGTGCCCGCCAGCTCGCCCGGCAGGTCCATCGGATCCACTCCCTCTTGACGGGGGGTCGGCCGGGCGAGCTCCGCCGCCGGCCCTCCCCGGAAAACGTGCCAGCCCAGCGCCCGGCGGATAGCGAACAGAACGACGATCGGGGCCCATTGCCCGGCCGTCCGGTCGGCGATCGGCACCCACACCGCGGCCGCCGTCACCAGGACGAGGGCGACGCCGACGAGAACACCACCGACGCCGTACGAGAGCAGGCGCACGAGCAGGAAGGCGGACACGAAGAGCGCGACCAGGGCACTCATGCTGAGCCCCAACACGATCCCATCGGTCTCGCGCGGACCGAACATGAACATCTGCCGCTGCTGCGGCTGCGGTTGCTGCTGAGACACCTACGACCTCCCGGGCGTGCGGGCCGGCATCGAGTGCACCGGCGGGTTGGGACGGACGGGCGCCGTCAGGGCGTACCGGTTGGAGCCCCCGCCGGAGCGGCCGGCAGGACCGCCGGCCGGGGCCGCAGGAGCTCCGCCCCCGTTGCCCGCGGCAGGAGCGGCACCGCCCCCGCCGCCGCTTCCACCGCCCGGCGGAAGGGCCGGCGCCCCGCCCCCGCCGGTGCCGCCGCCGGTGCCACCGCCACCGGAACCCGGCGGCAGCGCGGGCCGGTTGGAGCTTCCGGTCAGCTGCCCGGGGATGACCCCCGCGCTCAGCGCCTGAGAGCCACCACCGCCACCGCCCGGAAGCTGCCCGGCGTTGGCCCCCGCCATGTTGCGGCCGGCCTGCAGCATCGGGCGTGCCGACGTCTGCAGAGCAGCCAGCCCGGCCGCGAACGCCGCCCCTTGCGGCCCGGTGGCGGCCGCGGCCTGGCCGGCCGCGCTCGGGGTCTTGGTGCTGCCGCCGCGCGCAGGGCCCCCGCCCCCGCCGCCCAGCTTCGACGCGGCGCCGGTCAGGGCTGCGACCCCCGCAGCCATTCCGGCGACGCCGCCGAATCCTGCCTGCCGCATGCCGCCGGTGGTGCCGCCGGGGTTGGCCGCACCCCCGATAACGCCGATCATCTGCATCACGATGTAAGGAGCAAATGCAGCCACAGCATAAAGGCCGCACGCCAAAACGAGATCGGCAGGCGAATGGGCATTCTTGAGGGTATCGCTCGCCAACCGCAGCATGATGACGATGACCGGCTTTGCCAGCTCCACGACGAGCAGAGTGTCAATCAGCCGCTGCTGCCACTGCCGGGACTTCTTCCAGATGCTGCCGGAAACGGCCAGTGGCCAGAAGGCCACGCAGATGTCAACGGCCATCCGGCGAATCAGCATCTCGCACCAGATCACGCCGAGGCAGATGATGATCAGCAGGCCCAGGAAGATGACGACGATCGAGGGGAGGAGCGTCACCGTCGGGTCGGGGTTGTGACTGGCCGAGACGTTCATGGTGTGGGCCACGGCCCTGAGAGCGTCGGTGATGCTGCTCCAGCCGTCCGCGCCCAATGCGACATCACATGCGTAGTCCATAAACGAGTTGGCCATCGTGACGAGAGCCCCGATAATCCCACACGAAACCCCGGCCGTGAGTACCTGGGCGAAACTGCGGCCGATCTCCCTGCCGTCACGGGTCAGTGCCGCGTAAATCGACGAGCACAGGAGGGCGATAAGCGCGAACATCGCGCCGATACTGCGCGTCGCCGTAAACGTGTCGGTGAACCAGGCTTTCTGAACATCCGGGGCGCCGGACGTCTTGAGCGAGTCGCCGACAGCACCGGAAATCCACTCGACACCATCCACGATCGAGCCCGTGATGTCATCCAGAACGGACGCTTTCGCGGCGGCGATCTCCCCCTTGGCGCTGTAGCTGAGCGCCTTCCCGGTGCAGTCGAGCGGGTGCATGGCGGCCTCAGCGAGGCTTGTGCACACGTCCGGCGGTTTGGGGTCCGCGGCCACCGGCACGGTGCCGACGGCCAGCAGTACGGCCGTCAGCACGCCGGCGAGGCCGGCCCGCCGTGTCCACTTGCTACGGGATGACATAGGCCGGCACCGTCCCCTCGGTCAGCGTGCGCCGGAAACCCGCGCTCACGTCGTAGAGCGAGCTGCCGTCGACCGGGAGCCACCCCGTCGACGGCGAGTAGAAGTTGGTCGGCACCGGCCCGGTGGTGGAGATGGCGGTGTATCCGGTGAGCCTCCAGTCGCCGCCGGTCCAGGACAGCCGGACCGTGGCCTGGCCGTAGCCGCCGGCCGCTGTCGCGGTCGAGGAGGCCACGTACGTGACGGCGTACACCTGCACCGTGGCGGTGTCGCCCGGCTCGCCGGGGCCGTCGAGCTTGAGCGCGATCGGGATCGAGGCCAGCCCGAACGGGATCTTGCCTGCCTGGTCGGTGCGGAGCTGGTCGAAGGTGGCGCCGGAGGCGGACTTGTCGAGCTGTTGGCTGATTGCCGCCGCGGCGTCGGGCGCCGCGATGGCGGAGACGATCCCGGCCCGGCCCTCAGGGGTGAGCACCCGGGGCGAGCCAATGGCCGACGCGTAGTTCGCGGCCGCGCTCAGCGCGCCGCCGCGGTCGTGCCGGTAGCCCACCGGGACGCCCGACACCACCCGGGCCGGGCCCAGGCCGGCCGTCGCGGCCGGTGCGGAAGCGCCGTCCATGGCGGGTGCCGGAGCGGGCGGCGCCTGGGTGGCCGAGCGCGACGGCGTGTCGCTGGTCGAGTGCCCGAGCGCGACGCCCCCGCCGAAGAGCCCGAGCGCGAGCGCGACGCCCAGAACCTGCCGAGCGCGCTTCTGGTCAAGCTGCATGGGTGGGTCTCCCCCTTCCGAAAGTGACGGACCGTCAGATGCTGGCGCCGAGGTTGAACGCCCAGTTGATCAAGGCGGACCCGCCGCCGACGACGACCGTGGCGGCCATGCTCGCGAACATCCCGACGCGCCCGCCGGTGCTCGCGTGGTGGTTGCCCAGGTACTTGCCCAAGCCAAAGGCAATCGCGCCGAGGATCAGGCCGGCGAGCCCGGCCAACAGGCCGTAGAACATGAGGGCGCCCACGATCGTGGTGAAGGCCGAGGCGCCCGGGGCGGTGTTGTCCACCTTGACGTCCGGCAGGTGGCCGCCCCCAGGGCCGGCCGTCGGGCTCGGTCCGGCGAGGATCACGCTGTGGGCGTCGGCCCAGCCGGAGGCGAGGGTGTGGTGCGCGAGGTCGAGCAGCTGCGACACGAGGTGTCTCCCCTTTACTTCTGTCGGGCGAGCGCGGCCACGGCGGCCGCGCCGAGAGTGAGGTATGCGGTACGAGTGGCCGGCTCCAGCGCGGCCGCGTCGATCGGCTGTCCGGCCGCCAGGTGCCGGTCCCACGGAATCGTCACCGCGGCGCCCGCCTTGGCGGCGAAGAACTTCGACAGCGTCTCGGCGGGCACGCCGGGGTCGCCGGTGCGGACCGCGTTGAGGACCACCAGGGCCCGGCGGGCGATACGCCCGTAGCCCTGGCGGTGCATCCACACCAGCGCGTCGTGCGCCAGCGACGCCGACTCGGCGCCGGTCGTGGTGGTGAGCACCACCAGGTCCGCGGTCGACAGGACGGCGGACATCAGCGAGTCCGACAGCCCGGCGGGCGTGTCGGTGACCACGATGCCGTAGTGGCGCGGCAGCAGCTGGTCCGACAGCCACCGGTAGCCGTCGGCGCCCAGGACGTACCGGGCGTCCGGGCGGTGCTCGGAGGCGATCACCGCCAGTCCCGACGGCCGGCGGTACGACGGCGGGGCCGGAGAGTTGTACGCGGCGTAGGTCTCGTGGGCGGCCAGCAGGTCCATCACGCTGGCGGCCGACCGGCCGCCAGAGAGGGGGGCCAGGCTCCCGCGCAGGGGCACCGCGTCCAGCGCGGCCACCGGCTCCCGGCGGTACCCGGCCAGGACGTCGCCCAGGCCGAGCGCCGTCGAGGTCCGCCCGCTGCCGCCCTTGAGGGACACCACCGCGATACGGACGTGCTGCTGCGGCAGGTCCACCGTCAGCCGCCGCCGCAGCACGCCGTCCCGTACGCGGTCGCCGACCGTCGGAAGAGTCGGCCGCACCGGCGCCTCGGCCAGCTGCACCGGACGGCGCCGACGCAGGAACCCGAGCCCCCGCCGGGGCGGCAGTTCCACCAGCGGTTCGGGCTCCACCACCGTGACGGTGGAGGCCTCGGCCGACGGAGGCGAAACAGCATCAACGCACGGCGCGAGCGGAGCGGCCGCGGGCGGTGCCGCCTCGGCCAGCGGGGTGACCCGCCCCAGGACCAGCGTCTGCGGCCGGTCCGCCACCATCGTGACGGCCGGGACATCCTCGGTCGGCCGCCCTAATTCACCGGCAACCGCTACAGCCTCGGCAGCAGCGGGAAGAGCCTGCGACGCCGGTTCGGGAGCGGAAGAAATCGGCCCGGTGGCCTGAAACCGCTTGTGCGGCCGGGTAGATGAGTGTGATGGTTCCGGTACGGGCGTGCGCCCCCCGTGCGCCGGGCGAGCTTCTGTCAGCGCCCCCCGTGGCTCCACTCCCTGTCCAGCCGTCAGCAGGCCCCGCAGGCTCACCGGTTGTTCTCGGTCGAATTCGTCAGCCTCGGCCACAGCACACCCCCCGCGCGCTTGATCCGTACATCAGGAGCCTACCCTTTTTCTCGGTACTGGGGGCGTTTTTAGAGTAGCGTACCGACTACCCGCAGTGCATCTGTGTTCAACGGATCGTTGTGGGAGTCGGACACTCTCCCCGGTGGTCGGGGGCGACGGAGGACAGACCGGTGACACGGCGTGCGATACAAACGGGCAGTGGACACGGACAACTCGATGCCGACTCGCAGGGGCCGGCCCCGCCGGGGCGGCTCGACTGCAGATCGGCTGGACCCGGCCGGGCCGGTGCTGACCAGCGAAATGGCGGCCGCCCGGCTCGCGCTCAACCCCAGAACGATCATGAAACGGGCGCGCTCCGGTGCCCTGCCCGCTGCCAAGCTGGGCGGCGACTGGCGGTTCTGCGCGCCGGCGCTGGACGCCGCCGTGCAAGGGCGGTCGTGGTCCGACATCCAGTTCCGTGACGCGGTGTTGACGACGGCTCAGGTCTCCGAGCTTCTGGGCATGGGCCCGGACAAGGTCGGCCGGCTCGCCCGGGGTGGTCAGCTGCCGCACTGGGGCGAGGCCCGTTGCCGGCGCTTCTCGCGCGCGGCGGTTCTGCAGACGCTGTGCCCGCCGAGCGGCGGACCGGCCGGTGACGACCACGATGCACCATCCCCGATCAGGGAGGACAGGAAATCATGAGGGTCCGACAGCACCACCTCGGCGCCGTCGCCCTGGCCGCCGCCGTCGCCATCCTGGCCGTCGGCTGCAGCAGCTCGCCGGCACACGTCGACGGCCCGCACGCCGCGGCCGCAGACCAGGCAGCTCCGCCTCCACCCGCCGCGGCGCCTTCGACGACGGCCGCCGCCGGCGCGACGGCGACAGCCGGCTCACCCACGGCCACCAGCTCCGGCCCGGCGAGCGCGGCGAACCTGCCGTCCACCACCGGGCCGGCGAATTCCACGGCCGCGGCCGGCACGCCGGGTACCACCGCGCCCTCGGCCGTGCCGTCCGGCACCGGCGGCGCCGATCCGGTCGACGCTGCGGCCCGCTTCACCCAGGCCTACTACACCTACGACTGGCAGCAGGCCAGCACGCTCGACCCCGTGGAGCGGGCCCGGCCGTACGCCACGGAGGCGTATCTGGTGACGCTCCGCCCCACCCAGACCAACTATGCAGCCCGCATGACCGCAGCTCAGGAGACGTCGACGGCCACCATCCGTACCGCGGCGGTGTCCCCGGACGCTCCGCCCGCCACCGACACCGAAGCGTTCGTCACCGTCTCCTACAGCCAGCACCTCACGGACCGCGGAGCTCCGACCGACAACCAGTCGAGTTGGAACCTGCACGTGGTGAAGACGGCGGCCGGCGGGTGGCGCGTCGACGCGGTGGTGGGCAAGGGCTGACCACAACGAAGGGGGACAACTACGTGAAGGCGAAGGGCTTTGCCCTGGCCGCCGCCGGCCTCATGGCCGTGCCGCTGATCCTGATTGTCGGAGGGAGCGGGCACGCACAATCCGGGAAGTACTGTTCGGTCTCGGTCAGCGTCGGCGACCAGGGCGGGGGCACGCCCGGACCGGTCACCGCCGCGGGCGTCCAGCTGGACGCCGAGCAGACCGGCAACGCGCAGACCATCGCGCGAGTGGCGAGGGAGAAAGGCCTTCCGACCAGGGCGGCCGCCATTGCGCTGATGACGGCAATGCAGGAGTCCAGCCTGCGACGCCTTCCGCCCACCGCCGGGCACGACGCCGCAGGCCTCTTTCAGCAGCGGTCGGTGGTCGGCTGGGGCACCCCGGAACAGGTGCTGGACCCGATCTACTCCGCGAACGCCTTCTACTTCGGCGTGCCGTCCCAGCACATCCCCGGCCTCACGTCGGTGGTCGGTTGGGAGCGGATGGACATGGCCGACGCCGCCGAAACCGTGCAGGTCAGCGGGGTCGGCTACCAATATCGCAAATGGGCTGATTTCGGCACGGCGTTGGCGCAGTCGCTCAGCGGCGGCGACACCAACAAGGCCGTGACGTGCACAGACGCCACGCCTGCAGCCCTGGCCGGGCCGGCGGTGAACAACGTGATCAACAGGGCGATGTCCCAGCTGGGAGTCCCGTACGTGTGGGGTGGCGGCGAGCCCACCGGCCCCACCACCGGGTTCTGCGGCGACAACACCGGTTGGCTGAACGGAAGTTGCTTCGCCTCCAGCCACGCCGGCTTCGACTGCAGCTCGCTCGTGCAGTACGCGTGGTGGCCGTATGTCCACCTGCCCCGCGTCACCACCCAGCAGTACGAAGCCGGACAGCACATCCCGATCGGCGCCACGCTGCCCGGCGACCTCGTGTTCTGGCAGTCCGGCCCCGAAGGCATCTACCACGTGGCCATGGTGTTGGTGAACGATGCCGGGAAGATCCAGATTGTTGAAGCGCCAAGGACCGGGCTCAGCGTTCGCGTCCGGGACCTCCCGCTCACTGAGTCCCACCTGATGAGCACCGCTGTACGGCTGTCCGCCCCCGACGTCCCGGGGACGGTGCCCGGAGGCGGCGGCGCCGGAGGAACCCCGACGGCGGCCAAGGCCCCGTAGGGCGACGACGAAGGCGGGCCCGGAGAGTACCCCTCTCCGGGCCCGCCTTCACTGTGCGGGTGTCAGGCCAACGAGCTGTTCGTGGCCGCCCAGTAGTCGGTGAAGAACACCGGGGTGTTGTCATCCGGCGCGTTCAGCGCGGCCAGCCGCTCCGTCCACTCGTCGCCAGCCACCGCGGCCGCCCTGGCGACTTCGCGGCGGGGAACCCGCAGCCAGTCCGTCAGCCGGCGCGGGCCGGTGGCAGCCCCGGGCAGCAGCCCGCGCAGGCTCACCGGCCGCATGCCGTCGTCCAGTTCAGCGGCCATCAGTCGAGTACCCCCAATCGCGACGGGACAGGCGGTGGCCAGCCGAGTGCCGAAGCGCCAGAGCCCCGCGGATGACGACCGCTAGCGGCCACACGACCAGCAGCACCGACCAGAGCACGACGGCCGCCGCGATCTCGCGCCCGAGCGGAGGGCGCGACTGGTCCGCCTGCAGATCCAACACAGCGTCGGTCGGCGACGTCCAGCCCCACCCGAGGTAGGCCAGGACGCCGAGCGCCAGGTACACGATCACCACGACCGCGCTCACTCGCCCGGCCGGACGATGAGCACGCCGAGGATGCTGGCAACCGCCACCAGGTCGTCAACCGGGGGCCGCGGCGCCGAAACCGGCGCCGCCTTCCCGCGCGTACCCGTCCAGCGGCCGACCGCGATCCGCACGGGCCCGGTGCTGCGGCACGGCTTCACCACCAGCTCGCGGTCACCCGCGGTGGGCATCTCTACTACGCTGACCACAAGATCCTCCCAACAGGATCAAGGCCCCCACCGTGTCCGCGGTGACAGGGCCGACCGAGGAAGGCCGGGCCGCTGCAGGCCCGGCCTTCCTGCGTTCTGACGTGCAGATAGCTAGTTCTACACGCATAACGTTATGCATGCATAAATATAGGCCACGTGTTGGGTCGACGGACAGAGGTGGCGCGAGGATTTATACGCGCATAATGGTGTACATGCGTAACGAACTGTCACTAGACAGGGCCGCGGAGTGGGCGCGCGGCACCGACAGGCCGCCCATCATCGCTTCCGCCGCGTGGAAGGGCGGAGACGGCAAGTCGACGCTTGCCTACGAAACTGCCTTCCAGCTTGGCGCGGTGCTCGGTGATTTCGACTGGGACAAGGGTGGGTGCACCCGATCCTGGGGGTACCGGGTTGAGGACCGCGTTCGGGCGCCGCTACTGGACGCATTCGAGAAGGGGCGCACCCCCGCACCGGTCACCGGCCGGCGCAAGCCGGACCTGATCCCCTGCCACCCGGACTTCGGTCTCAACCAGCCCGACCCCGACGCGGTGGCCGACGCTCTGGAGAAGTGGGCCGTTGCCCTCGGCCGCCCCCTGATGGTTGACACGCACCCCGGCGGGTGCGATTCGACGTACGGCGCGCTCAAGGCCGCGGACGTCGTGTTGGTGCCGGCCGTGCTGGCCGAGAAGTCGCTCAACGCGCTTGAGGGCATGTTGGACGAGTTGACGGACTACCCGTTGCTGGTCATCCCCCACATGGTCCAGAACCCTCCCAGCACCATGTTCCGGAAGTTCAAGCGGATCACCAGCCAGTACGGCGTGCCGGTGGGTCCGGTCGTGGACTACTACAAGTGGATTCCCTCGCGGACGCTGCGGGTCGCGATCTGCTCTGAGCCCGTGTCCAAGAGGGCCCTGCCGTACGTTCGCCAGATCGACCGGGTTGCCGAGGCGGTGATCAACTATGGACGGGCTTGAGGAGCTGGAGAACCGGACTGCCCGTCGACGCAGGGCCGCGGGCGGGTCCAGGAACCCCCGTGCCGGAGGTCCGGGCGGGGATGGCGTTGTGCCTCCCCCGTCCGCTGCTGAGGCTGCGGCACAGGCCCGGCGACGGCGTGAGGAGGAAGAGACCCGGCGGCGTGCCGAGGAAGAGGCACAGCAGCGTGCCGCACAAGAAGGGCAACGGCCGGCCCCGGAAGTGGCACACCAGGCGGAGCCAGAGCCGGAGCCGACCAAGAAGCGCACTCGCCCGAAGGCGACACCGGTTTACCTCGATCCCGACATCGAAGACTGGCTGTGGGAGATCAAGGAGGTTGCGGCACGGCTCCAGGTCGATGTGCCCGTAACCGCGGTGGCACGCCGGGCGTTCCGGCAGCTGATGGCAACCAGCACCCCGGCACAGATCGTCGCTGACGTCCAAAGGTCGGCCGAGCCACCGAGCAACACGAGCAGGAGGCCGGGACGCCCACGCCGCTGACGCAGGCACAGGATTGAGTCCCCCGGGCCGACGTTGAAGGCGAAGTTAGGCACACACGCCCGCGTGTGTGCCTAACTTCTTGCCTTTATGCGTGTATAACTGCAAGCATGTACAACGATGTGTCATGCCGTCAGATGTGCGGAAGCAGGGCATGGCACAGCTAGCATGACCCCTCAGGAGTTGTGCGTGCTAAAGCGTGTGTCATTAGACAGTTATGCACGTAGAACGTCAAAAAGTTAGCCCCGGGCACAGAGCTTGCGACGGCAGAGGACCCGGGGCCACCCACACGGAAGGAACCCCGTGCACTACCAAGGTAAGGCCCCGGCCGTCGTGCTGGAGACCATGGCACATGGCACGGCCGGAACTCGCTCCCGGGCGGGGGCACGCTGATGAACAACCCGATCGTCCAGAACGTCCTGTTGGTCGTGGTGGCCCTGGCATGCCTCGGCCTGGCTGCCGCCCTCGGCATCCGGGTGGCCCGGTACGTGTTGGAGCAGTGGCGGGCGATGCGGCCCGCCGGGGCCGACACGGTGGCAGCTGGCAAGGCCCGGGTTAACGCCCGCGGCAAGATCATGAACTTGGCCTTCCTGTTCGCCTTCGCCGCCGTCCCGGCGTCGCTGTCGTACGCGCACCTGATCGGCTATGCGCAAACTGCGCTCGGCCTGCACGGGGGCATGGAGTACCTGGTGCCCCTGGCCTTGGACGAGGCCGCGATGTACCTAATGATGCTGTCGTTTCAGGACGTTGACCGCGAGGAGTCTGCGGCTGGAAACCGGCTGCTGGTGTGGGTGTTCGCCCTGGCCTCGGCGTGGTTCAACTGGATTCAGGCCCCCCGGGGCGCCGAGCACCACGGCGCCCCGGAGTTCTTCGCCGGCGTCTCCATTGCCGCAGGTGTCCTGTTCGAACGCGGACTGGTCAGTGTTCGCCGTGCCGCCAACAAGGCGAGCGGGCACACCCGGCGGCCGCTGCCCAAGGTCGGCGTACTGCGGTGGCTCAGCGCCCCGGTGGAGACCGCTGCCATGATGCGCATGGCCATCGAGGAGCCGACCATCAGCACCGAGGCCGAAGCCCTGGCCGCCGTGCGCACCCGCCGAGCGATCCGCCGCCAGGAGCGCACGGCTAACCGCACCGCGAAGGCCACCGCGAAGGCCGACACACCGGCCGGTTGGTGGCAGGTCCGCCGTGTCGTCGTCACCACCGCCGAGCCCACCCTGACCGTAGACGGGCACACCCCCGTGCCCGCTACCGCCGTCGCGGCCGTCCTGGCGCCCTACGTGCAGGCCAAGATGGCAGACCGCCAGCGCAACACGACCGGGCCTCAGCTCGCCCTCGGGCACGTGCTGCACACGGCAGCACACCAGGAGACGCGCACCGCCGAGACCGTGGAGGCCGAGCTGACCGCGCTGGAGAAGCGGGCCGAACTGGTCGAGGCACAAGCCGACGAGGCCGAGGACGCGGTGGTGGACCGGTTCATGGCACAGCTCGCGGGCCCCATCCCGGCGCCGCGGACCCAGGCAGAGCCGGCCGAGCCGGCCACCGTCGCACACGAGACGGACACCGAGGCACACGAGGTGCCGGTGGTTGCCGAGGACGAGGCCGCCGAGTGCATCGAGACCACTGACGAGAACGAAGTGGACGAGGAGCCGGCACCGCCGGCCCGCAAGGCCGCCGCTGCCCAGCGCGGTGACACAACGGGCCCCCGGGTCAGCGCCCGCGTGCCGAAGGTGCACGGAGACGACGCGGATGGGCACGACACGGTGAGCGAGATCGCCGCGCGTGCCACGAAGCGGAAGCAGTTTGCGGAGCTGTTCGCCGAGTACATCCGTCCCGGCGACACTCGGTCGAACAACGCGATCGTGACTCAGCTCAACGCGGTGATGACCGACCGGTACGGCTACACCTACGACCGTTCCCCCGCGGGCAAGCTGGTGAAGGTGCTACGGAAGGAACTCGACAGCGGCACGGGCCAGCAGGGGCCTGACGAGGACACCGACCCGCAGCAGCGCGGGGCCTGACAGCCAGGTTCGCCCGGGGCACACACGCGTGGGCCCCGGGCCTCACCCGAAGGGGAGAGATGACCGAGAACGACAGCACCGTGGACCTGTTGCCGGCCGCCCGCACCGCCCACACACCGGTCCCCGTCCCGCCAGCACGCGCGGCACAGCTCAGCGAGCGACTGACCACCGCGGAGGCGCGCGTGCACCGTGCCCGACAGGTGGACTACGTGCTGAGGGTGGCCGGCGAGCGAGTCGCGGAACTCCACCAGCAACTCGCCGACGAGAGGGCCGCGGCGGCGGAGGCGCACGGCGAGGCCGGGCGGGCGCGCCAGCACCTTGCCGACGTCCAGGCGGAGTTCAGCGCCGCCGAGGAGGCACACCGTCGGCGGCTCGCCGAGGTCGAGGAAGCCGGTGCCGCGGCCGTCGCCGAGCACCAGGCCGCCGCCGCCCGCGCACAGCGGCAGGCCGCCGAGGCCCGCGAGGCACACGGCCGTGCGGAGGGGGAGCGTGCCGCAGCGGTTCGGCTCGCCGAGCAGGCACAGGCCGCAGCGGCGGAGGCGCACGGCGAGGCCGGGCGGGCGCGCCAGCACCTTGCCGACGTCCAGGCGGAGTTCAGCGCCGCCGAGGAGGCACACCGCCGGCGGCTCGCCGAGGTCGAGGAAGCCGGTGCCGCGGCCGTCGCCGAGCACCAGGCCGCCGCCGCCCGCGCCCAGCGGCAGGCCGCCGAGGCCCGCGAGGCACACGGCCGTGCGGAGGGGGAGCGTGCCGCAGCGGTTCGGCTCGCCGAGCAGGCACAGGCCGCAGCAG